>JADGNW010000042.1 GCA_017883315.1 Blastocatellia bacterium
ACAAAGACGGTCCAGCAAGCGAGGCGCAGTTCGATGGTCCGATCGGCATTGCGGTCGACAGGCAAGGCAGCGTCTTTGTCGCCGATGCTTACAACGACCGGATACGCAAGATATCTGCTGACGGCATGGTGACTACGATCGCAGGCGGCGGCTCGCCGGGTTTCAGCGATGGCAACGTTGCGATCGCCAGCTTCAACACGCCGAGCGGCGTTACGGTCGATAGCCACGACAACATCTTTGTCGCCGACACCGGAAACTCCGCGGTGCGCAAGATCACTACGCAAGGCGAAGTGTCGACCGTCATTTTGACTTCGCGACGCGAAACTCAAAATAACTCACCCGCGTTGAGGCACCCGGTCGGCATAGTCGTAACCCACGACGGTTTTCTGTTCGTGACTGATGCAAGCCGCGTGATAAGAATCACACCTGACGGTGAAGCTGAAGCGTACGCCGGCGGAGGACCAGGTTTTGTCGACGGCATTGGCGATCAAGCGCGGCTCAGCGGTCCGTCCGGCATCGCAATCGACAGGGAAGGGAACCTCTTCGTTGCGGACTCGCAGAACTACTTGATCCGGGAGATTGAGCCGAAGCCGTCGAAACCTGTCGATGCGGAATCGACGCTTAAAGACAGACCGGCGTTCGTTCAACCGCCGTCCGAACCCATCGAGCCGAATTCCGGCGGTGTGATCCCTGACTTGAGTGCTTCACGATTGAACGTCAGTCCGAACTTCCCCTGGCCTCTTCAACCTCAAAATCAATGGCACGAGATCACGGGAGTCGTGGGCGAAGCGAGAGGCGCGCCCGGTGGAGTTGCGCTCGATCATATTCACAGCGGACTTGATGTGCGAGGCAATCAGGGTGAAGCCGTGGTCTCTGTGAGGGATGAGAAAGTCAGCTCGTTGATCGCAGCGTGGGACTTTGGCGGAGCAGGCGAAGGCGTTCAAGTAGGCCTGATGAGTTATATCCACACTCGCGTCGGACGCAATGATCGCGATGAGGTCCAGAATCCCGACAAGTTCAAACCATCAATCGACAGCGCGGGAAAAGTTGTCGCCGTGCGACTTCGTCGCGGCGCCAGATTCAAGGTCGGAGATTTCATCGGTACGGTAAACCGGCTCTATCACGTGCATCTAAATCTCGGTCCGCGGAACTCGGAGGCAAACCCGCTCGCGTTTCCGTTCGCCGAGTTCAAGGACACGGTCCCTCCGACGATTGAGCCTGCCGGGATTGAAGTTGTGAATTCGGCTGGCGCAGCCTTCAGCGAGAGACGGAACGGTCGCTTGGTAATCTCGGGAGACGTTGATATCGTGGTCAGCGCTTACGATCGAGTTGATGGCAACGTTGCAAACCGGAAGCTCGGGTTATATCGAATCGGCTATCAACTGATCCATGCTAATGGCGGGGCTAATGGCGGGGCTAGTGGCGGGGGGAATGGCAGTCCTGTTCGAGGATTCGAACGGCCATTGATGAACATCGAGTTCAATCGGCTTCCGTCGGACGCGTCATCAGTCTTCTACGCTTACGCAGCGGGCAGCGGCGTGAGCGCCTATGGGACACCGACCAAGTTCAGATATATTGTGACCAATCGCGTTCGCGATGGTGAAGCAATGGATGGCTTCCTGCGAACTTCAAGCCTTGCGTCCGGCGACTACATTATCAAGGTGATCGCCGAAGACTACGCCGGAAATCGGGCTTCGGGTGAGTCTACTGAGCTAAGGATCACCGTGCGAAATTGACACACGTAGCTTCCCTAACACTGGCCTAACACTCGATCAAAATTCTCGACAAATTGAATCGATGCTGATACCATTGGCGCTGTTCAACGCGGGGGCGAAGCCGCCGCCGCGAGGTTTGGCTCAGGAGCGCGTCTTCTCTGTTCGGAAATGTCTGCCAGCTTCCACTGCTCGACTCTCTTCCGGGTAGCCAAAACGAGTTCCTTCTAAAGTTTCGTCAGAAACTCAGGAGAGACAATGAGAATATTCGTTGGAAATCTGTCGTATCAGACGACAGAGGAGCAACTCGCCGATCTGTTTTCAGAAGCAGGTCCAGTTGAGTCGGTTAGTATAGTGACCGACCGTGATACCGGTCGCTCTCGAGGCTTCGCTTTCGTCGAGATGGACACTGAGGCAGCAAACAAGGCTATCGAAAAGTTCAACGGTGTTGAGCTGAACGGCCGGGCGATCAACGTGAATGAAGCGCGCCCGCGACCCGAGCGCAACTCCGGTGGTGGTGGAGGTGGCTACGGCGGAGGGCGCGGCCAACACCGCGAACCGCGCTGGTAGTCGGACCTATTCGAAGATCGAAAAAAGGCCGGGCTCACCTCGGCCTTCCGCTAGAATCTCTTTACATCTCGCGTGAATTCCTCGATCCGGTTCAAACCTATTTACCAGGCGCTCGATTCACATATTCACAAAGCGCATCATCGCTTCGGGGTATCGTGTGCCTGCCGCGGCATCTTTGGGCGCCAGCTCATCAATGCGAGCAAGGTCGCCCTCTGTAAGCTGATTGGTAAGCCTGATCTGCGAGGCTGCAGCGTTCTCCTCGAGGTACCGGCGGCGCTTCGTGCCCGGGATGGGAACGATGTCTTCGCCCTGGGCCAACACCCACGCCAGCGCGAGTTGACCCGTAGTCACTCCCTTCTCACGGGCGATCTCGGTCACTCGCGCAACCAGTTCTAAATTCTTTGCGAAGTTCTCTCCTTGAAACCGCGGCGAGTAGCGTCGGAAATCGTCAGGAGCAAGATCGTCGATGGTCCTTATCTGACCGGTCAAGAAGCCGCGCCCGAGGGGACTGTAGGCAACGAAGCCGATTCCCAACTCGCGCACCGTTGCCAGAATCTCGTCCTCCGGGTCGCGGCTCCACAGAGAGTATTCTGTTTGAAGCGCGCTGATCGGGTGCACTGAGTGAGCGCGCCGAATCGTATCGGGCGCCGCTTCGCTCAGTCCGAGGTAACGCACCTTGCCTGCTTCAACCAACCTGGCCATCGCCCCGACAGTCTCTTCGATCGGAACGTTAGAGTCGACGCGATGCTGATAGTAAAGATCAATACACTCGATCCCTAACCTCTTCAGCGAACCATCGCACGCTTCGTTAACGTACTCCGGCCGGCCGTTGATCGAGCGGCCAGTCTCAGTCGTCGGGTCGCGTTGAATGCCGAACTTCGTCGCGATGATAACCTCGTCGCGTCGCCCGCCAAACGCCTTACCGAGTAACTCTTCGTTTTTGTAAGGGCCGTACATATCGGAGGTATCAAAGAAATCGATACCCAGTTCAATTGCCCGATTAAGCGTCGCGATGGACTCGGCTTCATCGGTCGCGCCGTAGAACTCCGACATTCCCATGCATCCGAGGCCTTGTTCTGAAACGACCAATCCTTGAGTTCCGAGTTTGCGTCTCTTCACTTGCTTCTCCTTGAATGTTCCGTAGACTACCTCGAACGTACCGCAGGCCGTCTAGTCTGCGGCCCGAGTTAGAGAGCGTCCGCCGCAGAGTGGACAGTCTACGGTACTTTCACTTCCCAGCTTTCCGCATCATTTCGTCGCGCTTAGCCTTAAACTCGGCGCCCGGCTTCCACTCGGGATACTTGTCGGAGTTGGCGACGCGATAACCGACCGTCATAAATAAGCGCAAATCCTCTACTGCGCCCGACAGATCCCAGTCCGGCTTAATCTCGTCAGAAGGTTTGTGGTAATCGTGCACGGTATACTCATCGCGCTTCTTCATTCCCCAACCGGCTGGTTTACCGATGTAATCGATGCCGGCTCCAGGGTCCAGGGCGGGGACGCCCTCCTTCGCAAAGTTGAAATGGTCCGAGCGATAATAGAAGCCCTTTTCCGGCTCAGCGTCCGCGCGAAGAACTCGTTCCTGTTCGGCAGCCGCCTGCATAAGCACGTCATCGAGCGTAGAGTTGCCGAGCCCGACGACCGTGACATCCTTCGTTCGGCCGTACTGATTCAAGCCATCCATGTTTATTTCCGCAACTGTCTTGTTCAGAGGATAGATCGGATTCTCGGCATAATACTTCGAGCCGATGAGTCCCTTCTCTTCAGCAGTGACCGATACGAAAAGAATCGACCGTCGCGGCGGTTTGGGAGATGCCTTGAATGCGCGAGCTACTTCAATCAGCCCCGCGCAACCCGAGGCGTTGTCGAGCGCGCCGTTGTAGATCTTGTCTCCTTTCGCGTCCGGTAGGCCGATCCCGTAGCCGTCCCAGTGTGCGGTGTAGATTACGTACTGATCCTTTAGCTTCGGATCGGAGCCTTCGATCTTTCCGACGACGTTGGTTGAATTGATACGGCGAATCTTTTGTTCGATCTCCAGTTTTGCGTGCGCGCCAAGCGCGACCGGCTTGAAGTCCCGGCGGACGGCCTGCTTCTTCAGTTCGTCGAAGCTAAATCCGGCGGCTTGCATTATCTCGCGAGTCTTCGGCTCGGTGATCCAGCCCTCGACGTTGACGCGTGACATGTTGTTGTCTTTTGCGATGAGATCAAAGTTCTCGACTACCATCATTCCGCGGGCCACTGCCCAGGGATAAGCCGCCGGGCCTGAATTGGTCTTGTCATCCCATTCGTGAATTATGAGAACACCGGCGGCCCCTTTCTCGGCTGCGATTTCGTACTTGTAGGTCCAACGCCCGTAGTACGTCATCGCTTTGCCTTTGAACATCTTATTATCAAGCTGCGACGGATGTTTTGGGTCTCGAACCGGCGGATCGTTTACGAGCATGAGCAGAACCTTGCCGCGCACGTCCACGCCTTTGTAATCGTCCCAACCATATTCGGGAGCGACCACGCCGTAACCGACGAAGACCATGTCAGAGTCGAAACCTCCTCTCTCTATGAGGCGGACCGTGCGCGCGACGAAGTCATCCTTGTACTTGAGCTTCATCTCTTTGGAGCCGACCTTGACTTTGAGCTCGGCGTCTTGCTTTGTGGTGATGCCCGCTACCGGGACCTTCTGAAAGTAAGTGCCGTCGGTGTTACCGGGTTCGAGTCCAATCTTCTTGAACTGATCGGCGATGTAGTTGATCGATAACTCTTCACCGTGAGTCGCCGGCGCTCGTCCTTCAAATTCATCAGAGGAGAGCGTTTTGATATGACTCATCACGCTATCGGCCGTTATGACTTCAAGGGCGGTCGTGGGCGGTCCCAGTGCGCCGGCTGCGGGCGCCTTTCGCTTTTGAGCTGTACTAACAAGCGCGATTGTTAACAACAAAAGAACAGAGCAGAGCGAAACCATGATTCGTTGCATCGTTTAATGACCTCGGTGGAAAAGTTGATAGATGAGCAGTATAGCGCAACCGCCTGAGGTTTCGGAAAGCACGCCTATTCGATTCTCACCTCAACTTCCGATACTCTCGCCTGGCTTGAAAGGCGGGCCTACGGGCTTTTCACTTCCCAGCTTTCCGCATCATTTCGTCGCGCTTAGCCTTGAACTCGGTGCCCGGCTTCCACTCGGGATACTTGTCCGCGTTCGCGACTCGATAACCAACGGTCATAAGCAAGCGCAAATCGTCCGCTGCGCCCGACAGGTCCCAGTCCGCCTTAATCTCGTCGGACGGTTTGTGGTAATCGTGCGCGGTGTACTCGTCGCGCTTCTTCATGCCCCAGCCGGCGGGCTTGCCGATGAAATCAATGCCCGACTCGGGGTCGAGCGCGGGCACGCCTTGCTTCGCGAAGTTGAAGTGATCCGAGCGATAGTAGAATCCCTTTTCGGGTTCAGCATCCGGTCTCAGCACTCGTCCCCTCTCCGCTGCTGCCTGACGCAGCACATCGTCGAGCGTCGAGTTGCCAAGCCCGATAACAGTAAGGTCCTTTGTAGGTCCCCACTGATCTATGCCGTCCATGTTGATTTCAGCGACTGTCTTCTCCAACGGATAGATCGGATTCTCGGCGTAGTATTTCGAGCCTACCAATCCTTTTTCTTCAGCGGTGACCGACATGAATAGAATCGAGCGGCGCGGCGGCTTTGGCAGGGCTTTGAACGCGCGAGCTAATTCGATCAAAGCGGCGCAGCCTGAAGCGTTATCCAGCGCGCCATTGTAAATCTTATCGCCTTTCTCGTTTGGCAGGCCGATGCCGAGGTGGTCCCAGTGTGCGGTGTAGATTACGTATTCATCCTTTAGCTTCGGATCCGAACCTTCAAGCTTCCCCACCACGTTGTTTGACTCGATGCGGCGAATCTTCTGCTCGAGCTCGAGCTTCGAGTGAGCTTTCAAAAACACCGGCTTGAAATCTTTTCGCACCGCGGCCTTCTTCATCGAGTCAAAGTCCAGCCCGAGCGCGCCGAACAATTGCCGCGTGCGCTCGGTGGTGATCCAGCCTTCAACGTTGACGCGCGACATGTTGTTGTCCTTCAAAACCAGATCGAAGTTCTCGATGGTGAAGCTCCCGCTTGGTACCGCCCACGGATAACCTGCCGGGCCGGTCTCGTGAACCACAAGCACGCCGGCCGCGCCTTTCTCGGCTGCGATTTCGTACTTGTAGGTCCATCGGCCGTAGTACGTCATCGCGCGGCCCTTGAACGCATTCGCATCGAGCTTCGTCCGATCCTTCGGATCGGGAACCTGCGGATCGTTCACAAGCATGATCAGGACCTTGCCGCGCACATTCATGCCTTTGTAATCGTCCCAACCATACTCGGGCGCTACCACGCCGTAACCGACGAAGACCATATCGGCATCGAAGCCGGTCTTTTCGACAACGCGCACGGTCCGCGCTATGAAGTCCTCGCCGAACTTGAGCTTCAGGTCTTTGCCTGCAGCTTTGATCCTCAACTCGGAATCTTGCTTGGTAGTGATGCCAACGAGCGGGACCTTTTGAAAGTAAGTGCCGTCGGTGTTTCCCGGCGCAAGGCCGATCTTCTTGAATTGATCGGCGATGTAATTGATCGACAGCTCTTCGCCGCGCGTGCCGGGACCACGGCCTTCGAATTCATCCGACGCGAGTATCTTAATGTGACTGAGCACACCGTCAGCGGTGATCATGTTGAGCCCCTCCCGAGGCGGGCCAAAGTCGGCCGCTCTACGAACGGGCTTTTGAGCAGCGCCACTCAAGGCCAGAGTTGGAATAATAAGTGCAGACCAGGTTAATTGTTTTCACTTATGATTCCTCGAATCGAGTCTACGCCCAACTCGGCCACATCGCGAGTAGTACTGGGCGTATTTCTGATCTGGCTATCGAGCGATGCTCGTTGAGATTGCGTTGAACAAGAAGGGAAGGGTCGCGATGCTCTGGCCTCGATACTGAGGGCGGAATGCGAACATTATCACTCGGCCCTTGCCGCGCTTTACTTCGACAATCGCGCCCTTGTTTGCGAGTTTCTCCGCTCCAAGGAGCCAGCCCGACAACAGCAACTCCTTTGCATCGGCAAACCGGGCGATCACTCGCGCAGCGTCGCTTGTAGGTTCGAGCGCGAGAGAGCCTTCAACCCACGCGATGCTTTCGTCTTTGCTTGATTCTAGTAGCGGCGCGTCGCGAGTGATCGGGCTGCTTGTATCAAGTTTGATCTTGAGAATCGAGCCGGGACAGTAGAAGTCTCTGGCAGGCACGCCTTCAAGAGTGTTCTTCACCGGCACGCCGAGATGGTCGATTGCGAACTGCGACGCTTCGTTGAGTGTGATGATTGTTCCGCCGTCTTCGACGAACTTCTTTAGTGAGTCAACGCCCGCTTGGCCGATCCCGCCGGCGACATCAGCAGGATAGCGATCTCTCGAAAGGCCGTTGAAGATCTGTTGAGAGTTTTGAGCAGGGATAACTATGCAATCAAATGTGCCTCGGAGGTTGCTCCCACGAACATCACCGTCAGTCAGCGATGAGTACTTCAGCTTGAACTGATCGAATACCCATCGCGTCCAGCCTTCGTCCATTGACGCCGCAAAGCTCCGATACAATCCCACGCGTTGTGAAGACTGTACCTTGACAGTAATCAACGACTGATTTGGTGTCTTCGATTTGAGCGCCTCAACCGACGTAATGAGTACCGTCTCGGGCCGTATTTCTCCTTCCGTGAGAAAAGCAACGTCGATTCGCTTCACACTAACTCCCATCAACAGCGGAAGGGTGTGCGCGGTCACATCATAAGGACGACGCGGCGGACCGCCCGGATATTCACGCAGGTCGGGATACACCTGCCGCTCCAGAAGAGCTTTTGCGAACGCGCCATAAGGCTGTTGCATGCGGACGATCTTTGTACCGGCCGGATAGGCTTCACCTTCGATGTTAAACAAGGAAGACTGTTCAGCGACTTCAACACCTCCTCGCTTCAGGATGGCGGTGAGTTGTGAAACGCCTTCGGCTTCCCACTTTGTCGCACCCTGTTTGACGAAAGCTGCCGGGAATATCAGAAACTCGAGTGGTTCGCCCGGCTCCCTTTCACGCACTGCGTCTTTGCCAACTCGATAAAAATCTCTCAGCCAGCGCTCGCGATACCGAGCCGCGTTACGCATCAACGCGAACGCGCCCGCTTGCATGTAGTCGACTATGTTAGCCAGCTTCCATTCGCCGCCCGGCCAAACCAGAGGGAAGTTCCAGCTTCGAACCTTTGGATCAACACCAATCTGTGGGGTCAACTTTTCAAAGGGAACAGACGTCGGTGATGCGAGTCTCGCTGAAGCGGTCTCGCTAAGAATTCTTATGCCTCCGTGGTAGTGCTGATAAGCGCGGCCCGGTGTCCACGCGTCGTAAACGCCGTCAATGACAACGCCCGCTTTGCCTTCAGCGGTAAGCTCCCAAGCCATCGACGAGCCCATGAAATTAACGCCCGCTTGAATGATCGAAGGGACGTTTGGCTCCCACGGATCGACATAGGGCGGCAGGAAGAATCGCGAGCCGGTCTCGCCTTGCTGATGAATGTCGTGGACGATCTGCGGATGCCAGACGTTCTGAATTTTGTCGATGGTCAATTGCGTTTCGACTTGCGTGAACGCGTACCAGTCGCGGTTGTTGTCGTGCCCGGTGTAGTGATGATAAAGCTCGGGCGGGCTCGTCCCTTCCGCCGGAGTGCCAAGCGTCTTGTCGTACCAGTTCTTGACGATGTCGACGCCGTCGGGATTCAGCGAGGGCACAAGCAGCACTATGCAGCGATCGAGTATCTCGCGAGTCTCGGAAGAATCGTCGGAAGCAAGTTTGTAAGCTATGTTCATCGACACGAGATTCCCGCCGACTTCAGTCGAGTGAATTCCGCAAGTGATCATCACGATCGTGCGGCCTTCGGCGATGAGCTTCTCAGCTTCGGCGTCGTTGCTGTTGAAGGTGCGCGGGTCCGCGAGCTTGTGTTGAATCTCTTTGTACCTTTCGAGCCGAGCGAGATTCGCGGGCGATGAAATAGTCGCGAGCACAAAGGGCCGTCCGAGCGTTGTCTTGCCGAGTTCCTCGAACTTGACGCGATCGCTCGTGCGCTCGAGCCGCTTGAAGTAGTCAACTATTTGAGACCAGGCCGCGAGCTTACGATCATCGCCGGGAGTGAACCCGATCACGTCGCGCGGGGCCGGCACCGCGGACTTTGGCTGGATTTTGTTAGAGCGCTGCTTGGATTGAGCGGCATGTGCATCGGTGGCTGCAATGCTGCCCCCCGCTACGGCGCCGCCAACAAGCAACGTCAAAGTGATCAGCAAGCCAATGACTAGCACGGTTTTGTTGAGGTTTAATGGTCGATCCATTCGAGTTGGTTTGGTCACTAGAATTCTGGAATGCTTTACGCGCGATTGGGATCAAATACAATGCGCCGGCGATTCCTTCTTCACGTTCTTCGCTGTCCGTCGCGCGACTGTCGTTCTTCTTTCGCGCCAAGTCGCAGAGAACCGCAAAGACGCAAAGTCAGGAAAGAAGACCGGCTCAATCGGTCACTCGATGGAAGATCGCTCCGCCGCCCACTAACCACAGGTGCGAAGCATCAGTGCCCGCTATTCTTGAGGGCGCGACATCCTGCTCGAAGACCCTCGGCTCGCTCAACCAGGACTTCCCGCCGTCGAGTGTGTAATAGATGTACTGACCCGAGTCCGTCAGCGCCCATCCTTCATCGGCGTTTATAAAGAATACGTCGCGCACGCCCGCGCCTTTGACGATCCATTGCCTGCGCCACGCAGCCCCGCCGTTGGAGGTGATGATTACACGTCCGGTTTGCTCCTCGGTAGCCGTGGCGGCGGCGAAGCCATGATCTTTGTCGATGAACTGAAGTCCGCGAATCGCGAATTGCTTCGCCCCTTCGCCGTTGAGATCGATGGGCCCGTCGCCCGTCTCCAACTCAGTGCGCTGAGTGTCCCAGGTCCTCCCCCCGTCCGACGTATTGTAGATGATGCCTTTCGAGCCCGATGCCCATCCGTTCGTTCGATCCAGAAAGAACACGCGATAGATCGAGACTGGAACGTTGTACTGCGCATGCCAGGTGTGTCCGCCATCCGTCGTTGCCAGAATCGCGCTCGGTCCTCCCAGCCCTTCTTCTTCACCGGGAGGCGGAGTCGCACCGCCTATCCATCCGTTGTCGGTGTCCGCGAAGAAGACTGCTGTCGGCACTTCCTTCTGACTGATTCGTGTCGCCGCCCACGTCGAGCCGCCGTCGGTAGTTTTTATGACTACACCGTCGCCCCCGGAATCGGCTCCCACAGCCCATCCCAGGTCAGGGCTTATGAAATGGATCGCGTTCAAAGCTTGAACCGCGATTCCCGGCAACTGGATCGGAGTATCGATCCAGTTCTGTCCGCCATCCGTCGTTCGGACAACCACGGCTTGTCTTTCGTCTCCCTTTGGATTGGGAGTGTCGCCGCAAACAAACACGACGTCGGGCGACACTACGGAGATGGCGCTGTAGTAAAAAACGGCGAGGTTAACGCCGCTGTAATTCAATGAAGCGGGTGATCTGTATTGCGCGATCCAATGCCCGGGCTTTGACGACGTTTGGTCCTTGCTCTGTCGATTGTTCTTGTTGCCTTCTGAACCGTTGCAGCACATTCCAGCGGCCGCGATAAACAGAATGAACAACAGCCCGGCCGCGCGCTTGTTAAGTTTCATCGGGACTCCCATCTGGACTCATTTAGATTGGATAGTAAGCTGAGACCGAAATATTAAAGGAATGAATCCATGGGTGACAAGGCACGCAAATTGAAGGGGTGAGCGTCAGGATCTTGCGCATACCCACCTCGTCAGAGGTGGGTCCTGATGTTACAGCCTACAAGAACGCTTGCCGCCGCTGAGATGCCCACCTGCGTCAGCAGTGGGTAGCTCACGTTGTGGCCTTCCGGAGTAGCCCCGCACCCATCCGATCCAAGTGAGACTGCAACGTGACCCTCCCACTGCTGACGCAGGTGGGCATCGCGGGCGCGTCGGACTGTTTTGTAGGCTATAACATCGGGACCCACCTCTGACGAGGTGGGTATGCGCAAAAAGTTGACGCGCGCCCAAGTTGGAGCCGTTCGTTGACACACCTTGGTGCGTGTCCTATTCTTCAATATCGAATTCGGGAAACCAAATTTAGAGACCAACCCACAGGCGGAAAGGAAAGGAAGATGCCGGGTGAAGCCAACGTAGCGAAGGCTGGCCTCGAAGGAATAGTTGCGGCCGAGTCTCGCATCAGCGATGTAAACGGCGATGTAGGGGAGTTGATTTATGCGGGATATGACATTCACGACCTTGCCGAGCATTCGACCTTCGAAGAGGTAGTCTACCTTTTGTGGCACGGCGAACTGCCGACTCGCGCTGCGCTTCAAGAGTTGAAGCAGCGACTCAGCGATGAGACGAGTCTTCCAACCGCGATACTTGAGCTGATCAGTTCAATTCCTAAGAACGCAAACCCGATGGACATGCTGCGCACGGTAGTAGCCGCGCTGGCCTTCTACGATCCTGACGACGGCGATATGTCGGTCGAAGCAAACGAACGTAAAGCCATTCGACTGACCGCCAAGTTTCCGACGATAGTAACGACCTTCCAGCGCGTGCGGAACGGCTTGAAACCGATCGAACCCAGCAAGGACCTTTCAATAGCCGGGAATTTTCTTTTCACTCTTCGTGGCGAGGAGCCTGATGAGGTTTCGACTCGCACGATGGATGTAGCTTTCATCCTGCACGCGGACCACGAGCTGAATGCTTCAACGTTCGCGGCGCGAGTAACCGCCGCTACGTTGTCTGATATGTACTCAGCGATCGTCTCGGCGATTGGCACGTTGAAGGGTCCGCTGCACGGTGGCGCGAACGAAGGGGTGATCAAGAACCTACTCGAGATCGGTAGCGTCGACAAAGTAGAGCCGTGGCTCAAGCAAGCGTTTGCAGAGAAGCGCAAGATCATGGGCTTCGGTCATCGCGTGTATCACACCGAGGATCCGCGAGCGACTCACCTCCGCGAAATGTCCAGGCAGTTGGGCGATCGGACTGGAGAAAAGAAATGGTACGAGATGTCTCGCAAGATGGAAGAAGTAATGATGCGAGAGAAGCACTTGAACCCGAACGTAGACTTCTA
>JADGNW010000289.1 GCA_017883315.1 Blastocatellia bacterium
CCTCTGCACCTCACGCAGGTTGAAGCGTATCAGCTTGTCTGTAAGCAGCACTGCGGGTATGCGGCCGGCGCGGCGAAGACGATGGATGGTCCCCTCGCTCACCTGCAAAACTTCGGCGAGCTGGCGAGTTGTTAGATAGTCAACCCGTTTGTCCTTCGGTTGCTCGGGCGGGACTGATTCGCCCGCCTTCACTTGTGATTTTTGTCGTCCTGTCGCCACTTATTTCTTCACCGGTTCGAGTGAGAATGCCAATGGAATAGCCTCGGAGCCGTTCACATCGACGGTCTTGCTTTGAGGCTTGTAATACTGAAGTGTGGCCGTCACCTGGTACCTGGCGCGAGTGGTCGGCACGCGGAATGCGAACTCGCCGTGACTGTTGCTAGTATAGGTCATTGACAACGAGCCGACGTGCTTGCGCTCCTGCTCCTCGTCGGCAGTTGGAACTCGCACAAGTTTCAGATGCACACCGGCGAGCGATGCGCCATCGGAATCGAAGACGGCGCCGCGGATGAGCGAAGTGCGGCGGCTGGCCTTCTCCAGTCGTATTGTTTTGACCGTGGTCTCTTTGCCTTCTTCGACCTGCTGCATTTGCACCAGGTTGCCGCCTTGAAATCCCTCCGCATCGAAGCTGACCGTATAGTCGTCCGGTTCCAGCTCGAAGGAATAGTTGCCAGCTTGATCCGTCTTTGTTTCTTTGATTGAACGGTCGCGGCTTCGCATGGCGCGGACTTCGGCGCCCGCGATCGGCTTGGCCTTTTCGTTTTCGATTTTGCCCTTGAGTGTGCCGGTCTTCCCTTGTACCGCAGCGAACGTGGCACTCACCAGGCAAAACATAGTAAGAGTGTACATGAGCTTCTTCATAATACTGTCTCTCGACCGCTATAGCAGCTCTGAGTTCCTGGGACTTTGATTTTGCGGTTTCGGTTTGAGAAAAGTCAACGTGGTCAGTCAGCGGTCAGTCGTCAGCCCTTCGTTGCGAGAACTGGCAACTGGGACCGGCCGCTGGCCAAGTTAGATCCGGATTCCCTATCATACGAACCCATAGGGCAAACCCGTCAAGGGATATGAGGATCATCGCCGGAACTTATGGTGGAAGACGACTGCGAACTCTCGCAGGGTCGATGAGCAGGCCTACGTCGGACCGTTTGCGCGAGACTCTGTTCAACATACTGGCGCCATGGATCGACGGCAGCCGGTTTCTGGACATCTGCGCCGGCTCCGGAGCGGTTGGCATCGAGGCTCTGAGTCGCGGGGCAGGCGAAGTGACCTTCATCGAGCATTCACGCGATGCTTGCGCCGTGATCGAGGAGAACTTGAACGCGCTCGGCGTTGCCGGTTGCGCAACGATCCAACGCCGCGGCGCTGCGGCGACACTCAAGTCGCTGGAACAGGCGTCGAAACAATTCGACATTGCGTTCTTCGATCCTCCCTATTCGTCGGAGATATACCGCCACGTGATGAAGCAACTCGGTTCGGGCAACCTGATCGCGCCCGGCGGCGTTGTAGTCGTCGAGCACCGAGCGAAGATTTCTCCACAGCCCGAGTATGAGAAGCTACACAGGTTCCGTGAACTCAAGCAGGGAGAATCCGCCCTCGCCTTTTTTGAATTTCGTGCCTCTCCAGACTGACGCTTGCGGCCTTTGCATCGGAGCCGGCCGCATCGGAGCCCAACGCTGGCCACGTCTCGTTGTTCCATGCTACTATCGCTCGCCTTGAGAAGATCGTTAGTTGCATAATACCTGAGGAGCTAAAGGCCTGATGCGCCGCGCAATCTATCCTGGCTCGTTTGATCCAATCACGCTCGGACACCTCGACGTCATCGAGCGGTCAGCCAGGCTCTTCGATGAGGTCGTCGTCGCTCTTCTCCTCAATATTGACAAGCAGCCTATGTTCACAACCGAAGAACGCGTTGAGATGATCCGCGCGGTAGTACCTGACAGCAATGTGCGCGTCGACACCTTCGAAGGGTTACTGGTGCATTACGCGGTCGCGCAGCAAGCGCAGTTCGTAGTTCGCGGTATTCGCGCCATCTCCGACTACGAATACGAATTGCAAATGGCTCTGATGAACCGCCGCCTCGAGCCCAGCGTTGAAACGGTGTTCTTGATGGCCGGAGAAGCATATTCGTACATCAGCTCGCGGCTGATCAAAGAGGTGTTCACGCTGGGGGGCTCGATAAGAGGCCTCGTGCCGGAGTTGGTTGAGAAACGAATGCGCGATAAGCTGAAAAGGTAATGCGTGATGCGTGGATGCGTGATAAATGATGGGTGACCGGCCATGGTCCTTTTCTCTTTGCGGATCAAGCATCGCGTATTACGCCTCACGTATCAGTCGGGCTAGAGCATTATGACCCAGTCACACTTCAAAGAATCGATCTATGTCTCCGAGATGGAAGTCTCGGCGACACTGGCCGTCTTGATGGAAGCAGAGCGACTCCGGAAAGAAGGCGTTGATCTGATCGACCTTGGAGCAGGCGAGCCCGACTTCCCTACCCCACGCAACATCAAAGACGCCGGTGAGCAAGCCATAGAAAGCAATTTCACGCGATACACTGCTACCAGCGGAATAGCCCCGCTACGCCAGGCAATCGTCGATATGATGCGTCGCGATTTCGGCACGAGCTACGATCCATCCGAAGTGGTGGTTACAGTAGGCGGCAAGCAGGCCATCTTCAATGCGATGGGCACCCTGCTGAATCCCGGCGATGAAGTTCTGATCCCGTCGCCGTATTGGGTGACTTTTCCCGAGATCGCAAAGTTCTTCCGCGCGCGTCCGGTGATCATCGACACCGAGCCGGATGACTTTCTGCTGACAGCTCGGGCGGTGAGCAATGCCATCGGGCCTCGAACGCGGCTGCTGATCATCAACTCGCCGAACAATCCGACCGGACGCATAATTCCGCCGGATGAGTTTCGCAAGATCGCAGAAGTTGCCGCCGAGCGCGATGTTTGGATTATCAGCGATGAATGTTACTTGTATTTCGCTTATCCACCGGCGGTGCCGTTCACGGCAGGCCAGTTGTCCGAGGACTTGCGATCACGGGTGATGATTTGTGGATCGTTTTCCAAGTCGTACGCAATGACGGGATGGCGCCTTGGTTTCGGGCTAGGTCCGAAGCCTTGGATTCAATCGATGCTCAAGGTGCAGAGTCATTCCACGTCTAACGCAAACTCGATGGCGCAAAAGGCGGCAATCGAAGCCGCGACCGGGCAGCAGGATTCACTGCGCGCGATGATTGGCGAGTACAAGCGGCGGCGTGATTGGGTGGTTCCCGCGTTGAACGCGATCGAGGGTATCGAGTGCGCGATGCCCGAAGGCGCCTTTTATGTTATGCCGAATATGAAGAGACTACTTGGCGGGCGCGTGCGCGACTCCATCGAACTCTCAAAGCTCTTGCTGGATGATGCGCGCGTGGTAGTGACCGCAGGCTCGGCCTTCGGTATGGAAGGCTACATCAGAATATCTTACGCCAACTCGCTCGAGGCGATTCAGGAAGGTGTGCGTAGAATAGGCGAAGTCGCCGGCAAGCTGAGCGGAAGATAGCTTCCCCGACACGCCTATCCGGATTATTCGAAGGCTTCTTCCTAGGCTCCTTCGAACGCCTGTTCGAAGAACCGGCGGCTAACGCTCTGCACTTTGAGCTGTATTATTGAGCACGCTTTGAAAAGCTCCGGCCTTCGCAGGCCAAAGACCAGTGTAGACCGCACATCCGTTTCAAGCTTCAACGTTATCGCGTGCCTGCCTTGGACCAGGACTGCTCTACTCAGAATTTCGTGATGCTTATGTCCTGTTCCCCTTCTTCTCTGAATTTCATGAAGAAGAAGAAGGCAAAGCAGATAAGCGCAACAAGAAAGAAGATCCCACCCAGGATCAGGTTCGTTCTTTCGGGCGCGTTGACCACCTGGTATAGATACTTATAGAGAAACCAAGCCCCTGCCCCAAGGCCGATCACTCCCACAAGTAGAAGCAAATTCTTCATGGCCCCTCCAGTTAGAGATAAAGCCTCAAAACGATGATTCCAACTGCGATGCGTGTGGATTTGCTGCCCTTCGCCGGCGATTATACACCAAAATCACATCTGTCAAGAAGCCGCTTGGAAGTTTATGCAGGCGTCCGCATCGTTTTCCTGATTTGGCGTCGTGCGCAGAGCGAACCTGAACCTTGCAGCGCGAAAGATCAAGGACGCTGGAAAAGTGAAGGACTGCGGCTCTCCTGAATCATCTCACAAGCTGTCTCGTAGACTTCGTCAGTTGTGATTCGATTCCGCGATGAGGCTTCCAGGATCCTATGGCTGCTTGACGAGACAGAGCTTCGTGAAGCAGTGTCTGCGATTTCAATGGTCGGCGTCCCGAGCTCAGATGCAATCTGCGCGATCGCAGGTTCATCGGTAATTGCGATGCTTGCGCGGGCAATCGCTGCTACCAGCTCACCTGCGCGAGCCTCAGCCAGCTTCATGGCGCCAGCCGGCAGAAGCGAGCTTAGGGCATCGGTGAAGGCGGAATCCGAAGGCTCGTCAGCCGCTATTACTCGCGCGCCAAAGTTGTTCGCCAGTCTTCTGCTTGTCTCCGCGAACGCTTCTACTGGCCATCCTCGCGAGTCATCCGGGTTTGAAGCGTACAACAAAACGATCAGTTCGCCGCCACGAGAACCGGCCTTCCTAAGGCGCTGCTCGAACGCGGCGTGCTCTTCGTCGGGCGACGCGACTCGAAACGTCGTGTCACTCATGTTGGCGCCCGCTTGTTCCAACACTCTCTTATAGTTTGAAAGTCCAGATCGATCGAAAGACCTGGGTACTCCAACCAAATCGAGAAGTACTTCGATCGTGCGAGGCAGCCTCGACGGAGTGATGGTGCGTGCTCGCAAGATCAGGTGCGACGCGATCTGAGTTTCAAGGCGAGGTGAAAAATCCAGCACCAAATCGAAGTTGTATCGTCGGGTGCGCCTTATCAGGGCGGCCAATTTCCTGAGTGCTCTTGAGTATCCGCGGTCAGAGGACTTGATGACACCCAGATCGATCGTGTCATCGACAAGCCCGGCTGCACCCAAGAGATCGCACGTCCCACTCGACGTAGCAGCAACGAGCAGCGTCTTTGGATATGAGGCTCGGAGGGCTCTCATCGCGGGCAACAGAGCGAGCGAAGAGCCAAACGGCGACATGTCGATCGCGAGTATCGAACGAGCAGGCTCAGTTAATGATGTCGGTTGCACTCGGAATCACTCTACTTGACTTTGCTCAGGCGCGGACATTCAGTATCAGAAGATTATATCGTGGTTTCGTTTGTAGTAGTATCGCCGTTGCCAGTCTATTGATTCTGGCAGTTTGGTCGAATTTCCGTTATGTAATCAAGGCACACCCATAGTAGAATGCCAGCTTGCGAGATAGAAACTCTTGGCCAGCGGCATCAGGGCGGCTATGACTTTGGGCCAATCAGTCGGGGCGAAGTACACAACTTAGAAGACTAGGCGCGTAGTCTGCTCCACGTGAAAAGTGCCAAGCCGATCAGGAACGCACCGTGCCGAAGTCGAGTCCAGAGGCTCGGTCCGGCTTGACCTTGAGTTACGTTGGAATGCCAAATCGACCGTTTATCGGTCGAGCGCTATTGCCACCTTAAGTGTCGCCCGAATCTCAGATGCAACCGGGTGAGCCGCAACCGCACCAATCGCTTGTCCGGCAACGGCAGCCATAGCGAATGGAGACTTGGGGGTAGCGAGCTTGTTAATACCAGAAGCCGAAAACCAAATCGGTAGCGCAAGCATAAACAAGCCCGCAAGTAACAATCTTGTCCTCACAAATATTTCCTCCTTTAAACCGTTGATTGAAGGTCAAAGAAGATTCAGCCAAGGCGGTTTGTATCAAGGAATCGCCCGGGGTCTAATAAAGGGGTTTCATACAAAACGGACTCTGTGGGACTTCATCGCAAGTATCACTTTGGCAGCCGATCAGGCACATGCGACTCGTCAGTATGATTTGATCGGCGCTCTCGGTCAGCTCTTATTGAGTTTACCTCTCTCCCCTCAGGTAGAGAGCATCGGTCATTACTACGAAGCCCTGAGTATCAACCGGTTAGGCCTTGGCGACACTGTTCGCGCGGGCGCACTCTTTGAACAAGTGGCAGAGAGGGCTCCGGCCCAATATAGGGCGAGAGCGATGCTTGCGCTTGGAGCCAGGCGCGTCAATGTTGGCGACCATCAGAATGCGTTGTCCTGGTACAGGGAAATAATGCGAATTGCCATACGCGACCGCGCCGTCGAACCAGCTACGTTGTATTGCGCAGGGCAAATGACTGCGGTCGTTCGGGCAATTACCGGTGATCATCGGGGCGCGTTGTCCGATCTCGAAGCAATGTTTCCGATGGTTCGGATGGCCAGTCATGAATCGCCATCCGCCTACTACATCCACCTGAACTCGCTGGCCGTCGAGTTGGCGGAGGTTGGGCGGCTCGAAGAAGCTGCGCGAGCCTCTGAGATCGCGTGTTCATCTCCCTTCGCTCCAGCCTATCCAGAGTGGCAAGAAACGTTCGGTGAGGTCACGCTCAAACGGCGGCGCGCATCTCACTCAACGATTGCTGTTTCGGACTTCATAATCGAACCCGCGGAAGGTCCATCTCGCAAACGCGAGACACAATCGAAAACAGCACTGGATGGTCGCGAGACTGGGTGCGCTGTCGCGAGGAACGTACTGCGCGCCGCACAGGCCGGTCGTCGGCAGCGGGACAAGACGCACAAGGTCGTGTCCATGCCTTCCCGCCAGCCTGCATCGAGTGCGGAGTTGGAATATGGCCGGCCTGAAGGCTCACAGGCGCGCGTTCTCGATTTTCAGCAGTGGAAGCGCCGGATAGAACCGAACCCTGCTCATCTGAGCGCGCTCTCGCGCGAACAGAGAACGGAGATGACCACCGGCGAGAAGCTGATCAGATTAATGGACCTGATCTCTCGCGATGACACTGACGACGAGATGATAGACGTGATCCTGGAAGCGGTCGAAGCAATCGTGCTGGACCGCAGGGGCGCGAGCTAGACTGACCTGCTCCGGCGCTGCGGTTTTCTCCTGACCCGGCTCAACCTTTTCACATATCTAAGCACAACTGCTCGCTCAGTCGCAGGAAGCTTGACGACTTCCTGAACGATTTCGGCGACGTCGCTGCTGATAATACTTTTCTTCCTGATGTCCAGAAGGATGAGGTTGTGCGACTGATCGACGGTGCGATCAGCCTCGAAGTCCTCCGAGTGTCCGAACGCTACGTTGACAAGTTTCCTTTCGCTTACCCTCAACCCGCGCGCAAGGGCCTTGAGTTTTTCGACGCTCAGATTTGTCGCAACGCCGCTAATGATTGCGCTGACGTAGCTGTCGGTAATCTCTCCGCCAGATCTGAGTTTTACATCAGATCTGGAAAGATGTTTTTCCTTCATTATGCGCTCTACGTAACGGCTCAAGCCTTCTTTGCGGGTCTTTGACATGGTGGAGCTCCTGAGCGACCAATATTATTTTGAATATGCCCCGTCAACACAGTGACTGAACGAGGGCTCTATTGTAAACCAACAGCGCCTACGAGGACAATTACATTCTTTCGACTCAAGACAGGAATATAGCCTTCGCTACGCTTTTTGGGAAACATCCGTGGGGCGGTCAGCCGATCAAAGATACCCTTGAGGACAACCTGGACACGTGATATAGTCGCGTACGCCTCCAGTGCCTCTAAATCGACTTAAACGCAAGCGACTTATTTGAACCTTCTGACTGCGTTTCCCCCGCGCGGCCGAACTTTTCCGGGGCAATCACGTGTTCAGGACGCGATCGAGACCGGACTCAAGCGGGCGGTTACCGTTGACAAAGCGAACGGACATCCAGAACCTCACGCGGCGCGTGATATTCTCGCAAGGTGATTATCACATGCGAAGAAAGCTACAATGGTTACTGATTTCGCGCCTCGCCATCGCAGCGGCGCTGCTGGCGATCGTGGGATTGACCGAACGAGACCAGAGTGCACGCTCTTTCGTTCCCGTGCTGGCTGCAATGGCGTGTGCGACGGTCATATTATCAGTATTCTATTTTGCTGCGTTGCGTTCTCAAATTACCCACAGAACTCAAGCGTACATTCAGTTTTCTCTGGACGTCTGCATGGTTACGTGGCTGGTTTACCGGACTGGAGACGTCGAATCACCCTTTCTAGCGCTTTACCTGGTAATCATATTCGCAGCGTGCGCGCTGCTGGGCAGGACGGGAGTTTCGCTTGTGGGTGCATCGGCCGGAGTGTTTTATGTCGGCGTAGGCGTCTTAACGATGAGTAGAATACTCCCGAGAGCAGCCGGCTGGGCCGCTTACGAGGGAGGACAGCTTTCATGGACAGAGTTCATGTTCTCGCTCAATTTGATTGCGATCTTCGCTGTCGCGATCCTATCCAGCCAGCTCGCAGCACGCATTCGGCGCAGCGAGACTCAGTTGGCCAACGCCACCAAAGACCTCGCTGATTATCGTCTTTTCAACGACCGCATCATTGAGAGCATGCGCAGCGGCCTTGTGACTACTGACTTGCGCGGCCACATAATCACTTTTAATCACGCTGCGGAAGAGATCACCGGCTATCGCGCCGTCGAGGTTCGCGGCAGGAATGTGTTCGGCATCTTTGGCGACATAGAAAAGCAGATTGAAGCCGGGCTGGAATCGATTCGCACGCGCACCCGGCTTCCGCGTTTTGACATCGGATGCAGGACCGCCGACGACCATGAAATTCACCTCGGGTTTTCCGTTGCGCCGCTTGTCGACGAAGCTGACAACTCGCGCGGATACGTGCTGACGTTTCAAGACCTGACCGAGGTAATGGAACTCGAACGCGAAGTGCGCCGTCAGGAACGGCTCGCAGCCCTGGGCAAGATGGCTGCCGGGCTGGCGCATGAGATTCGAAATCCGCTCGCTTCGATGCGAGGGTCAGTCCAGGTGCTTGCAAGCGAGCTCAGCTTCTCGCAGGATCAGTCGCAGTTGATGCAGATAGTTCTTCGCGAGTCAGACCGCCTGAATCGAATCGTCTCGGACTTTCTAACGTACGCGAGGCCGCCCAAAATCGAGCGCTCTGTGATAGAGTTGGCGGGACTCTTGTCGGAGACTATAGCGTTGCTGCGCAACAGTCCGGAGCTGCGGCCGGACCATGTGATAAAGGAAGAATATCCCGGCGAGCCCGTGCACTATCAGGGCGATCCTAATCAAATACGGCAGATATTCTGGAACCTCGCGCGCAATGCGATTCAGGCGATGCCCAACGGGGGAGAGCTGCGCGTCGCGCTCGACGCCCGTCCTAAGCGAGATGTGACGATTGCTTTTAGCGACACAGGTGAGGGCATGAGCCGCGAACAAAAGGAGAGATTGTTTGAGCCGTTCAACTCTTCGAGCGGCGGGACAGGGCTTGGAATGGCGATAGTGTATCAGCTGGTTCGCGATCATAACGGGAAGATCATTGTAGACAGCGAAACTGGGAAAGGCACGCGCATAGCAATCAGGCTGCCGGTTAGCGCGCTGGTCTCGCAGCGGCCGCCGGCCGCTAACACTGCGCACTTGGAGCCCGCACCATCCAAGGCAGCCGTGAATGCGTGAGCGGAACGTATTAAGTCGAGTGGGGAGAGCGAGTGATGGAAAAGTTGCTGGTTGTTGACGATGAGCGCAGTATGCGCGAATTGCTCGAGCTTGTGCTGAAACGTGAGGGCTACGTCGTACACACGGCCGAGAACGGAACTCGAGCGCTCGAGCTCATTCGGCAAAACGTATACGATTTGATTATCTCTGACGTGAAGATGCCCGACATAAACGGCATCGAGTTGCTGGCTCGCGTGCGCGAGATCTCTCCCGAAACGATGGTCATAATGATTACCGCGTTTGCGACGGTCGATACTGCGCGGCGGGCCTTCAAGCTCGGAGCCGAAGACCTGGTGATAAAAGACGCGGGGTTTGACGTCGAAGAGCTGACGGTCTCGGTCGGGAAGGTACTGGAGAAGAAACATCTTCGGCAGGAGAACGTTCTTCTCAAGCGCGAACTGCGCCAGCGCAACTCACTGGACAACATCATCGGCCGCTCGCCGCAGATGCAGGCGATCTACCAGATGATTGAGACCGTCGCGGCTACAACATCGACGGTGCTGATCACCGGCGAGTCAGGCACCGGCAAAGAACTGGTCGCGCGCGCTGTACACAGCACATCCGAACGAGCCACCGCTCCGTTTGTGTCCATCAACTGCGGCGCTTTCACGGAAACTCTTCTCGAATCCGAACTGTTCGGCTATATGAAGGGATCGTTCACCGGCGCGGTTTCGAATCGCAAGGGTTTGTTTGAAGCTGCCGAGGGTGGAACGATCTTCCTTGACGAGATCGGCGAGACCACGCCGGCGATGCAGGTGAAGATGCTGCGCGTCCTGCAAGAGCGAAGCATTCGCCGCGTCGGCGGACTCGAGGAAATCCCGGTCGACGTTCGAGTCGTCGCGGCGACCAATCGCGATCTGTCGCAGATGGTTGAGGACGGCACATTCCGCAATGATCTTTTCTATCGCATCAGCGTGATACCGATTGAGATGCCGCCTCTCAGAGCACGGAGAAGCGATATCCCCGATCTGGTGCGCCACTTCCTCGAGAAGTACAGCGCCGCAGCTAACCGCCCGACGCTTGAGATCTCGGAAGACGTTATCCCTTACCTCGAGTCTTACGATTGGCCGGGTAATGTGCGCGAGCTCGAAAATACGATCGAGCGAGCGGTCGCGCTGGAGCACGGCCGGGTCGCCGGGCTGGATCGCAGACGTGACGACAACGGACCGCCTCCGGGCCAGCAAGATCGTCGGATCAAGCCAGAATGGCTTCCGGAGAGAATACTGAGATACAAACCACGCGTGGTCACCGATCTCGATTTGCCGGAGGAAGGAATTGACCTCGAAGCGTATCTTGCACAGCTTGAGAAAGACTACATCATTCGAGCGCTTCAGCGAACGAGCGGCAATCAAACACGAGCCGCGGAGATCCTGAAGATGTCAGTACGAAGCTTGCGCCACCTTTTGGACAAACATCGGATTCGCCAGACGGCTAGCCTCCTTCGCGAGTCGGGCCCTCTGACCGATACAGCCGCTCACAAGTAGGAAACGAGTTCGGCTTGGCGGCTCGCAAGTTCAATCCTCAAATTGATCCATCGCATCACCCGAAACCGGGACATAGGTTGATGCATTCCTCCACGAACCAGGCAGCCTCGGGGCGTTATGGTCCCGTTACACTGCCTTGATCCTCGTTCAAACGGCACGGCACGAAGATTGCCCATAACCCGCACTCTGGAAGTCTATCTATCGGGCAAGGTAGCAGCGCTTAAGGCGAGGAGATCATGATTAAAAGAGAGCAGGGCTTTTCACTAATTGAATTATTGATAGTCGTAGTCATCATAGGAGTGATTGCTGCGGTGGCGATACCGGGACTTCAGAAAGCCCGTAGATATGCTCAGTCCGGCTCAGCCATACAGTCGCTTAGAACGATCACAACCGCACAGATCCTATATCAGAGAAGGTACAATGTTTATGGCTCATTAGCCGCGCTCGGTCCGGAGGGCACGGTCGATTCGAATCTCGCAATCGGAAATAAGAGTGGTTACACTTTCACGCTAGTAGTCAGTGCGGATCAATTGCATTTCACCTGCAACGCCGACCCTCAATCGGACCCTACTACGGGCGATTTTTTCTTCGTCGACGAGACCACAGTGATCCGCGCAAACACAGGCTCACCTGCTGACGCTAACAGCAATCCAATCCCTCGTTGAACCCCGTTTCTGCCAAAAAGTGGCAAGCAAAACTATCGCTTTTTGTTAAGGACACCAGCCTGAACAGCTTCGGATACCGGTCAGAGCAAGCCATACCGTTGCTCGATAAGCACTTCGCTCCAAGCTGCGAGAAAAAAGGAAGCTGGCACGAAGCTTGTACTGGTTGACTGTGCAATCTGTCGTAGATTGGCCGCTAGGAAAACTGACCTACGGCAAAACTGAAAAGGAGCTTAGAGCTTATGAAGAATGAGAAAGGATTTTCGCTGATCGAGTTGCTGATAGTTGTGGCGATCATCGGTATCATCGCTGCTATCGCAATCCCAAACCTGCTGAAGTCCCGTCAGGCGGCCAACGAGGCTTCGGCCATCGGTTCCGTTCGGACGTTAGGTACTGCACAGGCTACTTATCAATCAACACGCGGTAAGGGCAAAGA
>JADGNW010000043.1 GCA_017883315.1 Blastocatellia bacterium
GCTGCAAGTCAGATACCCGATCCCGAGATGACCGTTTGACGTATTACAACGGCAACAAGCTGTCGACTCGCAAGACCTTCATCATCGCGCAACAGTCTGCAAGAGAAACCTTGCGATGCACTGCTTTCAAAACTCCCGCTTGTTGCCAGAAAGTTGAGTCGAAGTCGTTGCGCTCGCCGACTCCAACATCGGAAAGATCGTTCAGTGCCTTTGCCGACGCTGCTTCGCCTCCGGCCCGGTAAATCAGATAGTACACTTCACACAGATTGATAGCGTGGGCAAGACACTCAGAATCCTGTTCCAGGAGAGCCTTCTCGACCGCGTCCCCGCCCGGCTCTCCGTTTAGATACGCGACCATTGTGCAGGCATCCAATACGTAGATCACGATTTGCCCCGACGCTCCTCTAGTTCGATCTCTTCCGCCTTACTCTGAAGCACTTCTTCGCTGGATACTCCTAGATGCGCGTACTTGCCTCGAACACTGCGGACGAGTTCGGCGCGCTGTTCCTGTTCAATCGCTTCGAGAAGCCGTTGACGCTCTTGAGCCGTCAGCGACTTCACCTCTTCCATGATTGTTTCTAAAACCGCACTCGACATGAGCCCTCCTGGATTTCGTATCTCTTCGGCGCTATTCTACCACAATTAAACCGCTGGCTTGGGGAGGCGGTGGCGCGAACAAGCAGGGACAAAAATAGGCGCTTGGTACGTTCGTTTCTTAGACACCGTTGTGTATGATGCGAGCACGCGGCCGCGAGCCTGAGGGGCATCTTGTGAGCACTGCAAAGGAAGAAGCAATCAACCTGATAACCCGATTACCGGAAGAGGCTAGCTGGGATGACATCCTGTACGAGATATACGTGAAGAAGAGAATTGAACTGGGCATCAAGGCAGCCGACGAGGGCCGTGTCATCTCGCACGAAGAAGTAAAGAGGATGTTCTCCGTTGAATGACGCTCATCTAGACCGAACCCGCCATAGACGATTTGCGCAACCTGCGCGATTACATCGCAACGGACTCGGATTTTCACGCCGCTGATTTCATCGCGAGCATTATCACAGGCGCCGAACGACTGACGACTTTTCCGATGATTGGCCGCGTCGTACCTGAGGCACAACACGAGAATATCAGAGAGATACTCTATCGGGGCTACCGAAGCATCTACCGAATCGTCGGAGAGCGAGTCGATGTGCTCACGGTCATCCACGGCAGCAGAGATCTCTGGAGCCAGGAACCGAAGCCTTGGGACATAGCATAGGCGCCAGTTCAGTAGGTGAGAGATGGAAGGCCCGCCTTGGCTAGTTGCTCATTGAGCGACTTCACGTCCTTGCCCTTCACCTCGCTCCATCGCGTCAGCACTCCCGCGAGCGTGCGCTGCGCTTGCTCGGACGCTGCAACTGCCTGAGTAGTAGGCGTCACGTCCGCGCCTTCAACCAATCCCATCAACCCGAGCTGCTCGCCATTCACCGCGTTGAGACTTGGTTCGGCAGATGCGCGACCCGCGCGTCCGCCTCCGCGGAAGCCGCCGCCCGCTCCCTCAAGCGCTCCAGCCTTTCTGTCGAGCGCATTGATCGCGTCTGCGAGCGCGCCTTGAGCAGCACGGCCGAGTAAGTCGCGCAGTTGCGATCGAAGTTTGCGAACTTGCGTGAGCGTGTCGTGAACCTGCTTCAGCCCTGCGTAACATCGCATCGCGATCGCATGCTGCTGAGCCAAACCGTCCTGCGAGGTCTTCACTCGCGGGTCCATCTTCACGGTCAGCGGCTGTGTGTAGCTGCGGCCATTCACCGTCAGCTTCGCGGTGTAGTTGCCCGGCAGCACCCACGGCCCTAATGGATGGCGCGCAGTGTCACCGTAGATTGCAGCGATTGGAAACTCGGGTCGCGAACCCTCCGGCGGCGCGTAGTGAAGATCCCACACGAAACGTTGCATACCCGCTTGAGTCGACAGCACCTGCTCGGGACGAATCCAGTAAGTCGGAATGTTCACTTGCTTGCCGATAGCTTCGATCGACTCGGGCTTATCGTCACTCGAGTAGCGCCGTACGAGGTTGTTCGCCGAATCAAACATCTCGAGCACGACCGGACCACTTGCTGCTGTGTTCAGGCGATAATCGATGATCGCTCCATCGGGTGGATTCTTGCCGGCCGGCTCGTCCGGTGGGAGTGGCGTATCAGTGTTCATATTCCAGCGCACGCGATAAGCGAGTTCGGGTATGAACAGAAACGCGTCAGACGCGGCGACTTGTTCAGTGATTTGTCTCAGCGGAGTAATGTCATCCAAAATCCAGAACGAGCGGCCGTGAGTTCCGACAACTATGTCGTCGTCCTTAATCACAAGATCGCGAATCGAGCTCGCTGGCATGTTCAAGCGTAGCGGCTGCCAGTCGTCTCCATCGTTGAACGAAACGTACACCGCTCGCTCAGTTCCGCAGAAGAGCAGCCCGCGCCGAACGGGATCTTCACGAACAACATTGACCGGGCCACTATCGCCGAGGCCGTTCACGATTTCTTTCCAGGTCTTGCCCCCATTGTGAGTGCGGTAAATGTGAGGGCGTTGATCGTCGAGCCGGATGCGATTCACTGCGGCGTAAGCCGTGTTCGCATCAAAGCGCCCGGCGTCCATAGTTGAAATCTTGCTCCACGAAGTTATTCCCGCCGGAGTCACGTTGGTCCAAGCCTTGCCGCCATCGCGAGTCACGTGAATCAGTCCGTCGTCGGTGCCCGCCCAAATCACGTTCACATCTTTATAAGAAGGCGCGACGGTGTAGATGACTCCTCGGCGTGGCTGCTTCGCCATCTCAGGCGTGCGATAGACGCCGATGCTTTCGGGCACTTCAAGCTGTTCCCGCGAGAGGTCAGGGCTAATGATGTCCC
>JADGNW010000290.1 GCA_017883315.1 Blastocatellia bacterium
CTTCTATCAAAGAAGAAATCGGATCGCAGCTCGATCGCTTTGGCGCAAACATCGTCGTCGTGCCGCAGTCGAACAGTCTCTTGCTTGACTACGGAGGCGTGTCAGTCTCGAGCGTCTCCTTCGATGTCAAACAGCTCAGGAATGAAGACGCCAAGAATGTGCTCGACATCCCTTATCGAAACCGCATCAGCATTGTCTCCCCAAAACTGCTGGGCGCGGTCAACGTCGAAGGCCGCGACGTTTTGCTCGCGGGCGTTGATTTCGACAGCGAGCTTACTCTGAAGCGCTGGTGGCACATAGCCGGACGCAAGCCCGAAAAAGAGCAGGAGCTTCTGGTCGGTTATGAAGCGGCGCGGTCTCTCTCTCTAATCGAGCCGGTGACAGCGACTGAAGCACAGACTGAACACGCTTCACACTCCGGCTCGCATCAGAGCAGTGAAGATCAGTTTCAATTCAAGATCGTCCGTGATCGCTTGCGGATCGCCGGCACCGAGCATCAAGTTGCAGGAGTCATCTCGCAGACTGGAGGCCCCGAAGACCAGATGATTTTCGGCTCTCTTGCTCACGTCCAGTCGCTGTTGAACAAGCCGGACCAGTTGAGCCTCATCGAAGTGAGCGCCTTGTGCAAGGACTGCCCGATCGGCGACATCGTCTCGCAGATAAGCGAACGCCTCCCGCAGGCGAAGGTCTCCGCCATTCAACAATCGGTCCGAGCGCGATCGGAAACAATCGAGCGGTTGACTCGTTTTTCAGCGGTAGTCTCTGCGATGGTCCTCGCTATTGGTTCGTTGATGATCTTCACGACGATGATGGGATCGGTGATCGAGCGCACTAAAGAGATCGGTGTGCTGCGAGCGATCGGGTTTCGAAAGGAGCACATCATCAAAGGGCTGATGATCGAGGTCGCAGTGATCAGCATACTGGGCGGCTTGCTGGGTTGGGGTGCTGGAATGCTTGCGAGCTGGCTGGCGCTCCCTTACTTCGCGGAGACCAGAGTGGTGTTCGAGTTTCAGCCGCTGCTTGCAATCACTGCGGTTGCTGCCGGATTGATCATCGGCACTCTCAGCAGCTTCTATCCGATAATTCGAGCGTCTCGACTCGACCCTTCAGAAGCAGTGCGATATGTCTGACCTTTGCGTCTTCGCGAGACTTTGCGCCTTTGCGCGAACCTCGTAATATTCTTCGAAACTCACAACGAACCTCACAATGCCCTTCATAGCCATCGAGAGAATCACCAAGGTCTACGAAGCGAACGGCGACTCGTCGAGCGTGCGCGTGCTTTCGGACGTCACCGCTGAAATCGCAGAAGGTGAATTCGTCTGTTTGATGGGCTCTTCGGGTTCGGGCAAGAGCACGCTGCTCACAATCGTCGGCGCGATGAATCACCCAACCGAAGGCCGTGTGCTTGTGGACGACATTGACGTTTATGGACTCGCCGATGAGCGGCGCGCTGACTTTCGCCGTGAGTATCTGGGCTTCGTCTTTCAGCAGCACCATCTGATGCCATATCTGAACTCGCTCGAAAACGCGATGCTGCCGCTTGCTACAGCTAACGTCAGCACGAAAGAGAAACGTGAGCGCGCGTTGAGTGTCCTGGAGAAGGTCGCGCTCGCGGATAAGGCTTTGCGTTTGCCGAATCAACTCTCAGGCGGCGAACAGGGGAGACTCGCAATCGCTCGGGCGATAGTCAACGAGCCGCCGTTGATTCTCGCCGACGAACCGACGGGATCGCTTGATACGAAGACGGGCCGTGAAGTTATGGAAGTTTTCTTGAAGCTCAACGCGCACGGTCAGACTGTTTTCATGGTCACTCACAATCCGGAGAACTCTGCGCTGGCGCATCGAATTATCAATATCGTGGATGGGCGCATCGAATAGTGGGGTCAGGGGTTCAGGGTTCAGGGTTCAGGGTTCAGAGTTCAGGGTTCAGGGTTCAGAGTTCGGGGTTCAGGGTTTAGGGTTCAGAGTTCACAGTCGTGGGTTTCAGAAGATCACAGTTCAGAGAAACGTTCTTGGCGTTGACTCTAAACCCTGAACTCTGAACGCGGAACCGGTTCTTAAACCGGCGGGTCGAACCTTCCATCCACGGCTGTCCATCCACCGTCAACAAACAGCACTGATCCCGTCACGAAACTTGACGCGTCCGAGGCGAGGTAAACAACAGGCCCAACCATCTCATCCGCGCTCGCCCATCTTCCGAACACGCTCTTCGCTGCGTAAGCTGCATACCAATCCGGCCGGTCTTTGATCTGCCTCGTCAGCGGAGTCTCGACAACTCCCGGAGCGATCGCGTTCACTCGAATCCCCTTCGGTCCGAGTTCCGCCGCGAGCGCGCGCACCATCTGCACTATGCCGGCTTTGGTAGCAGCATAGATGCCCTGGCCAGGCTCCACGACCTGGGAGCGAATCGAAGAGAACGCGATGATGCTGCCAGCGCCGCGCTCGGACATCGTGCGTCCCGCTTCGCGCAAGACTCGAAACGTTCCTTTCAAGTTCAACTCAACCACGCGATCAAATTCTGCGTCTTCATAAGCAGCGATGTGTTTGCGAACGTTCACACCGGGAGTCGTTACTACAATGTCGAGCCGCTGATATTGATCGACGATATTGCGAAAAAGTCTCTCGACGCTTTCGGTCTTAGTGATATCAACGGCCAGTGCTTTGGCTGAATCGCCAATCGCGCCGGCCGTCTGCTCGGCGGACTCTTCTCGCGCGTCAGCACACACGACCGAAGCGCCGTGCGCGGCTAAGCCTTTCGCTGCGGCTTCGCCGATACCCGATCCCGCACCGATCACGACAGCTACGCGATCGTCCAGGCGAAAGATATCTTCGTAGTTCATCGTTTGCCTCATAAAACCTGTCTCGGCTGAGCAATCGCACTCATAGCTTCATAGCTTGTAAGGTTCAAGACAGCGAAATACAGAAAGCAATCAAACCAATCACAGGTCGGGAAGGGTGGCTTGCCCCCGCTGCTTCCATTGATCAGCTAATCGTGCGGGGGCAAGCCACCCTTCCCAACCTGTTATCCTTACCCAGGCCTTAAAGAAGTCGAGCGCTTTTCAAGAGCATTCGCGATAATCATCGCGGCGCCGCCGGTGAGCACTCCGAAGATCAACGACGGCACGCCGATTACTCCTGCGCCTTTTGACATGAGTTCGAGTGCGAAAGTCACCGTGACCGAGGTCGCTATCGATATGATCGCCGCGCGCGCGCTCACTCTCGTTGTGTACAAGCCGGCCACGAGCGGCAACAACAACGCCGCCGTCAACAATGTGTAGAAGATCGTCAGAGCTGAGATGACCGTCGGCAATAGCATCGCCAACATAGCGCCCGCAGCTCCGCACGCGATGGCCGACGCTCTCGCGACTCTCATCAATCTCGCCTCTGTAGCGTCCGGGCTGATGAAAGCTTTGTACAAATCTTTGCTTAAGGACGTGCTCATCATAAACAGTGCGGCGTCAGCGGCGCTCAACTCAGCCGAAAAGATCGCGGCAAGTAGCAACGCTCCAAGCCACACGGGCAACGCCTGGGTCAGTAACGTCGGCAGCGCAAGCTCGTTGCCTGCAAGCGCTGGGAACCGGCTTCGAGCGATGATTCCCATCAATACCGGCACGATCGCATAAGCGAGCAAAGCCAGCGCGTTCGCTCCGACTCCGACTCGCACCGCTCGTTCATCGCGCGCGCCGAACAGCTTTTGCAGCAATCCCGGCGATACAACAAACGACGGCGCAAGTATCGCGAAATATCTTACAGCCGAAGAAGCGCCGTTACCCATGAATCCGAAATACGACGCCGACTGTTCCGTTCCAAGTGAAGCTGTCAGTGACGAATTGAGTCCACTAATGCCATTGCCTGCTTTGAGCAGATAGAACAGCGCTATTAAGAAGCCGGTGAGTTTTACGGTCAACTGCAACACGTTTACGCGAGCCGTGGCATGCAGTCCGCCAAGAGTAAAGTAAGTCGTGATGACTATCGCCGCGATCACGCAACCGAGCGGCTTGCTCACACCGGCGACCACGTTGAGAATCCAAGCCACAGCGATCAACTGACCGGCGAGAATTGAAAGCGAGCCCGCCCACAACAACAAAGCTACGAGCCCTCGAACGCTTCGATTGTAACGACTCTCGAGATAATCGCCGACCGTGTAGAGGTTGCGCTCTTTCGACACGCGCCAGATCCTCGGGCCGACCGTGAGTGCGAGTATCACGGATCCGATACCGGCTGAGCCAACCCACCACCACGCGGACAATCCGTCGCGATAGCCCAACCCCGCAGCCCCGACCGTCGAGCCCGCGCCGATGTTCGCAGCGAGCAGCGTCGAGAAGATCAACCCTGCGCCGAGACCTCTCCCCGCAACGAAGAAGTCGCTTGACGCTCGCACGCGTCGAGAGACTACGGCTCCAAGCGCGATCATCAAGACGGCATAGGCACAAAGGATGACAAGAAAGGTCATTGATTGGCTTGTGGCTGAAGGGTGTTGCCCAAGAAGACTCGGTGTATTCCTGGGGAGGCGAATAACTCGCCGTACTTCAGAGTTCTGAACAGGGTCTTGCGGTATGGTAGAAATACTTCAATCGCTTCGCCCGAAACGTGTTCGAGGCTTGTTTCTATTGCATCAACCTTGTCCCGTTGCCCGGGAGGAACCACTTTGACGTCAAAGCAGATTCCCGATGCCTTGATTTCTCCGGCGGAAGCATGGCTTCTCAGCCCGTCCACAAGTAGCGCTACTATCTCCGCGGGGTTCTTACCTTGGTCAGTCGCATAGCCGGCAGCAAGCGAGATGGAGCCATCGGCCGACATTGAGGCGCCAAAAGGTAGGAATGCCCCACGCTTCTTGAGCGCCTCTTGGGCGAAGGGCAGCAAGGTATTCAGAAGTTGGTCGAGATCAGGATGACTCATGGCCTGCCTCCTTGGAGTAGTCGCGATATTATCTTTTCGCAATCTAGCTTTCGAAGTAGAATTCGATTGTGCCAGAACTCAGCAGGTTCTTCGGTATAATCATTAGAATGTATGCGGAAGTCAACGCGCCACATCACGAGCCGCACTTTCATGCGTACTACCAGGATGAAGTGGCAATCTATACGCTGACACCCATCGACTTGATCGCAGGCTCGCTGCCGCGGCGACAGCACCGGCTGGTCGAAGCGTGGGCTGAGTTGCATCAGGCCGAGCTAATGACTGATTGGAATTTACTTCAAACGGGTCGGAAGCCGGCGCCCATAGAGCCACTGAGGTAGTGAGTCATGAGTCACGCAATATATCGGGTCACATCACTCGAACTTCTCGCGCCCTACACTATACGCATCACGTTCGATGACTATACGAGACAAACGATCGATTTCGAGCAGGTTCTCGGTGGAGACCTCTATCGCCCCCTGAAGGATCTGGCGCTTTTTGATCAGGTTCGCATAGACCCAGAAGTTCACACTCTCGTCTGGCCCAACGGAGCTGACTTCGATCCCGAGACCCTTCACGACTGGCCACAATACCGCGAGGCCTTGATCGAGCGCGCCCAGCAGTGGGAACTCGTACCTGTGTAAGACCAACAACGAATCAGAGCGAGTGTGGCTAGTGTTGGCTAGACTCAACTCAGGCAAGCTCTGACGCGCTTGGTAGTCCGGTAATTCCACGCGCTGCGCGAACTGCTCGCACTATCGCTTGAGCCACCGCTTCAGCCGCGAGTGCTCCGATCAGAGTCACGTTAACCGGCTTCGACGATTTGCCGGTCCCGAGCGCAAAAATCGTGTCGCCATCATAAGCCGTGTGAACCGGATTGATCGTGCGAGCCAACCCGTCGTGAGCCATCTGCGCAACCTTTGAAGCTTGCACTTTCGTGAGCGCGACATCGGTTGCGACTACGCCGATTGTCGTAGCGGTGCCCTCAAGCATCGGCGGCAGCGGCTCACCTCGTAACAGCGCCGCCATCGAGTTCACAAGAGACTTGCCGTCCTTTGTGCGAGCACCGGCGATGACTTTGCCAGTCGCTGGGTCGAACACGTCGCCTACCGCGTTTACTGCTACGATCGCTCCAACAGTCAAACCCTCGATCTTGATCGCCGCAGTCCCAATGCCACTCTTCATAGCGCGCGCCATCCCAAACAACTTGCCGACTGTAGCTCCGGCGCCCGCGCCAACGTTGCCTTCAGCAGGCGCTGAAGTAGTTGCGGCTTTGCAGGCTTTGTAGCCGGCTTCGGC
>JADGNW010000291.1 GCA_017883315.1 Blastocatellia bacterium
ACATCTGCTTGCTTCCACTTCCGAACACTAAGCCGGCGGAGAGCTTCCTGCCGCACGATTGGCTTGTAACCTTCCACTCGAAAGGCAGCCCTTCCCGAAATGATGTGAAAGGCTGGCCATTGGAATGCAGTGCTTTTTTGAACCGCGAGAACTGCCGGTGGAAGGTAGGGGTGTAAAGTCGCATAGGTTAGGGTCCCAGCTTAGATTTAGGGAAGAGCAGCGACTGGATAGGCTATATCACACTTGAAGTCGTTGCAACTTACGTTTATGTACCCGGTGCTGGTTGCTGCTGTCGCACATTGGTAGTAGCTTGCATTGAATAAGAAGAGTCTGTACGGTGGCTCTGAAAGGAGGGCTGGCGACTCACAAGAAACGCTGGAGAGGAACACTATGACTGCGGAAGAGTTTCGAAAAATGGCTCTCAGTCTGCCGGAAACGTCAGAAGCCGCGCATATGGGTCACCCGGATTTTCGCGTGGGCGGGAAGATCTTCGCGACACTCAGTCCTCCGGGACAAGGATGGGCGATGGTCAAGCTGACGCCCGAGCAACAGGAGTCCTTCGTTTCCGCTGAACCCGAAGTGTTTGCGCCCTTCAATGGCGCGTGGGGACGTGACGGCGCTACGAAGGTGAATCTTCGCGCGGCGAAGAAGAGCACTCTGCGCTCGGCGCTTGTCTTCGCCTGGCGGAATAGAGCGCCGAAACACCTCGTGCAAGAGTTCGATGTTGAGTAGTCAAACGGGCGAATTAGACTTGTTGGAGAAATTCTTCAACGTCAACTTCGGCGTCGCGCAGCGCGCCTTTCAGCGTGTAGCGGTCAAGCTCATCATGGTAAGGGAAGACGATTACTCTTCCATCGGCGTGCTTCATCTTTACGTGACTGCCTTTGCGGTGAACCTCAATAAACCCGAGCCAGCGAGAGAGCCGCGACCACCTGTTTGCCTGAGAGAAGCGGAAGTTTCATACGCTCAATTCGACTACTTCGCGATCCTGTATCTCGTCGGGCTCAGGCTCCAGATATAGATCAATCGCTTCACGAATGTTCAGCAAAGCTTCTTCGCGAGTCTTACCTTGTGACCAACAACTTTTGAGCGCGGGCACGTGGGCCACGAAGTAACCGTCTTCGCCCGGTTCGATTACAATTTTTATGTTCATAGCTTCACCTCGTGCTGACTCTTGCGCGACGCTCAGGAGCTAGTGAATAACGCGTTTACAATAGCGACAGTTTGGGCCTCAAACAATACAGGTTGGCAAACGACTCGGCGACGGCACGAGCCACGATTTAGATCAACTATCCTTAGTTCGCTACGTAGAGCGCCGTGAGCCCGAGACGAGGCGCCGCTCGCGCGAGACTGCAAGCTGCACAATGTCCCGCTTGAAGAACAGATCAAGCGTCCAGTCCATCATTACTCTCAATCTTTTCTCAAGAAGCGGCACGCGCATCAGGTAATAAGTTCTCCACAAGAACCACGCGACGAAGCCCGAGAACTGAAAGCCCATCACGTCGGCAACTCCGGTGCGTTCGCCGACGATAGCCATCTGCCCGATCGCGCGATACGTGAACGGGCGTCGGGCTCCGGCACCAAAGCCCGCGGCGATGTTGCGCGCGAGTCGTTTGCCTTCGCGGATAGCATGCTGAGCGGTTGGCGGATAAGGCTTGCCCGTCTCCGCGTCCAGGATGAAGGCGCTATCGCCGGCAGCCCAAACGCCGGGCGCGCCTTCGGCTTCAAGGAACTCGTTCACTCGAATGCGGCCGCGCTCTTTCGGAACCTCGAGGCTGGCAATCAGCGGGTTGGGAGCGACACCCGCAGCCCATATCAACGTGCCGGTCGAGATTCGCTCGCCGGTTGAAAGCTCGAACGCGGTTGCCTCAACTTTCGTCACTGCGGTGTTGGTGCGCACATCGACGCCGCGCGCGATGAGCACTCGCTCGGCGAACGCGGCCAGCTCTTCTTTCATCTCCGGCATAAGGCGCGGACCAGCTTCGACTAACATCAGCCGAATCTGGTCGCGTTTGATCTCGGGATAGAAGCGAGCGGCTTCGCGAACGAAGTCGTTCAACGCTCCGGATATTTCGACTCCAGTCAGACCGCCGCCTACGATTGCGAAAGTCAACAGCTCGCTCGCGCGCTCGGGCTCGACAGCGGCTTCTTCGAGCTTGTCGATTGTGTGATTGCGTACGAAGATCGCATCGCCCAGCGTCTTGAACGGAAGCGAATGCTCGGCCGCGCCTTCGATGCCGAAGTAGTTGGTCACGCCGCCAAGCGTGAGCACCAGATGATCGTAGGGGAACTCGCGCGCACTGGCGGTCAAGCTGTGACGCGCGAACACGACTCGCGAGTTCAAGTCGATCCTCTCGATTTCAACTTCCGCAAAGCGCGTCCGTCGAAGCAGCTTTCTCAGAGGACTGACTATGTGGCGAGTGCCGATGCTCCCGGCTCCGGTCTCGGGAAGCATCGGCGTGAACAGAAAGAAGTTCTCGTGGTTGAGGAGAGTGATCGATACGCGGTCGTCGCGTTTGAAGAGCTTTTCGAGTTCGAGCGCAGTGTACAGACCCGCGAAACCTCCTCCCGCGATGACGATGCGACTTTGCGGCATTCATCTCACCTCGGTCCAGTGGGCGGCCCACGTAGTAACGAATTTATTCGCTCTCCTCGTAGTGACGAAAGAAACGGATAAAAACGAATGAATTCGTTACTACGTGGAACTCGCGCTCATTTGCCAAGTTGTGCGCTCGCGGAACCAAGTAAGGCCGCGTTCTTATTCAGCGCGCTCTCTAGAATCTTGCCCTGCTCGTTTGCAGCTTTCCAATCACTTCGTTCGATCGCCTCAGTCAAGCCCGGCAGCTCGAGATGCGCGTACGTGTACCGCGCGGCGTAGAGGATATGCTTAAACCAGGAGCGCCCAGGGATGCCGTCGGGATTCAACCAATTCGTCTCAACCTGCTTGATTGCGCGGTTGAGTCGCTGTGAAAGATCACGGTTCAACTTGCCACTCGCGAGTTGGCGCTCGATGGCTTGATTCAATCTTCGTCCTTCAGCTTCAAACTCGGCGACGCGTCGAAGCAGCGGCTTGAAGTCGAAGTGTTGCTTCGCGTCCTTCTTCTTTTGAAGCTCCTCGACGAATTGTCTGATGTTGTCCGCGTAGAAGGCGAAGTCGAATGGTAGTATCTGGGCGTTCGATAGTCTCAGCGCGAGCACGCCCCACACTTTCGACATCAGCGTGTGATAGCGATATCCCGGATCGCCGAATTGATTCATCCAGTAGAAGTCATCGTATACCGAATGATAAACGCCGTACGGGCCATCGAAAGTGAGCCCGATCGTCGGACACCCGAGATGATTCAAGAACACCGTATGATCGGATCCGCTTCCGATGCGAGTGTCGACCAGTTTGGAATCCTTTGTGTCCTTGTGCTCGCGCTTCATCGAGGCCTTCCATTCTTCGTAGAGACTCTTACCCGAAGGCGCATCGAGCGAGCGGCTGACTTCAACGATCAAAGGCGCCAGCGAAGCCACTGCGTCCGGCTGGAAGTCCGGCCCCGAAGCCGACGAATCGACGTTGATGTAAGCGACGGCCTTCATCTTCAACTCGTCGGCGAACTGCTCGCCCCATTCGGTCGAACCCGTGAGCCCAACTTCTTCGCCGTCCCAACTGCAAATCACGATCGTTCGTTTCGGGCGAATGCCTTGCTTCGTCAACTCGCCCAGAGCGCGGGACATCTCTAGCATTGAAGCGGTGCCGCTCGACGGATCGACGCCGCCGAACTCCCACGCGTCGCGATGATTTCCCAACACGATCCACTCATCTGGAAACTCAGATCCGCGAATGCGCGCTTCGACGACGTAGTTGGGCTTTACGCTGTTGTCCATATCCACTTTGACGTGAGCCGTCACCGCGCCGCCCAATCGGTACTTGATCGGCAAGCCTCCCTGCCAGTCTTTGGGAGCTTCGGGCCCGTCCATGTTTTCTAGAAAATGCCTGGCGTCTTGCCACGACATCGGCAGCGCCATGATTTTCGGGAGAGAGACCGCTTGCTCGATTGGAATTCGCTTTGCGCCTTCGACCGAAGCCCAGCCGGGCGTCAGAGGATCGCCCGGCACTATGAAGTCGTAGGTGATCGAGCCGCGTTGTATGTGACTCTCGGGCCCCCAGGGACCGTTGGGGAAAACTTTGCCGCGCTTGTAGCCATCTTCTTGGGGATCGGAATAAACGATCATCGCGGCGGCGCCTTCGCGTTCGGCGGTCAGCGCCTTGAAGCCGCGATAGCTGTACGGATTCGAGTAGCGGACGAGAACGATCTTGCCCCTCACATCGATGCCGTGCTTGCGCAGCAGATCGTAGTCTTCGGGATTACCGCTGTGCGCGTACACGACCGGCGCGGTAACTTCACCCGACGCCGACAGGCCCGTGTAGGCTGACCGCACTCCGGAATACTTCGTGTCGGGATCAGCGTCGTAAGGATCTTCGCGAAGGCTCGCTTTATAGCTGACCGGACTGATCATCTGAACTGACACTTCGCGCGGAAAAGAGTTCAGCACATCGTAGCGGCGAAGCACTACGTCTTCCCATCCTTGTTGCTTCCAGAGTTCGGCGATGTGACGAGCAAGTTCGTTATTGCGCTGGGATCCCGCGGGATGTGGCACGGCGGTGAGATACCGATGATGCTTGCGAGCTTCTTCGGGTGAAGGGATGGCTTTGAACTTCGATTCGATTTCGGCTTGGGACTTCGCGGCCGGTGCGGAGAAACCGCTCATCCGTTCCTGTGCCAACACGTGCAATGGCGAGCCAGCCATTGCAAGCATCGCGATCAGCCACATCAACTTTCGAAGCCCTCGGTCAATGAGCATGCTTCCTCCTGTCGTCGCCAGACAATTAACCGCAAAGACGCCGAGGACGCAGAGCCAGCGCAGAGATTCTCCGCGACTCCTCGGAGTCTCTGCGGTGAATGGCTCCAATCAGCTTTGCTTCTTCGCCACCGGAAAGTTGGGCTCGATGTCCACTGGAACGTCACCAAGCTTGTCGAGCGCGTTCTGCATAGCTGGTCTGATCAAAGCGTATTTGTCGAGCAGCGCTTTCGCTTTCTCGTATGAGCCTTCGGCTTCGATAGTCAGGATCTCGCTTGTCAGCTTGCGCACGGCGTCTTTGATTCTCGACGCGTCGATGCTGAACGTTCCCGTCGATTCATCCATCCTAATCCCGCCTTCGTCGATCAGATAGTTGAACTGAAGCGCTTGTCCCTTGCCGTGAGCTTCGGTGATTCCAAAGCGCACCGAACGAAACGAGCTTGCGAGATAAGTTGTGTACAGGTCGCGTTCCATTGCCGGGTCTACGCCGCCGTGGTCGATCAAGTATTGCAACGCCCATAGTCCGGTGATGTCCGCCTTAGCTTCTTCGATCGCCGAATAGAGTTCCTTCAGCTCTTTTCTGACGTTTGTGTCGCGGCCCTGCACTTTGATTTCGTGAGGTCCGAGCCCATGCATGAGCTCATGCGTGAGAATGTGTGTAAAGAAAGCATCGAACGAAATCTGAGATTGCTGCGACGGATCCATGAGCACCTTTGAGATCGGCACGAGCACCTTGTTGAACTTGGCTTCCTGGACGTTCTTCAGCATCACGCGCTTCGAGCCTTTTTCCTTGACGACCTTTTCGTCATTGGGAAGATTGTACGCCGCGGTCTGGACGGCTACGTTTCCTTCTCCCGACGAGAACACGCTGTCGACAACTCTAATCGGAGAAGCGGCGCCGAGTTTTGGATTGCGATACTTCGGATCGATCGGCAAATTGTTTTCGAGCTCCTGGAGGTAGCCGCTGAACTTCACGAGCTTCGCCGACTCGGCTTCATCGCGGAGTGTGATGAAAGCTTCAAACGCGGCCTTGTAGCCGAACAGCTCGTCTTCGTAAGTTTCGTAAGGACCGAAGGTCACTTCGATCGACGCATCGAGGTCCATCCACGCGACATCGCTAGCATAGTAGTCATCCGACAAGAACGCTTCGGCGCGCTTCGTCAGGAAGCTCTTGAGCGTTTGGTTGCTGGTCAGGTCGGCGGCTTCTTTCAACAGATTCCCCGCGGGTTCGAGGAACTCGCGATATTCTTCGTGATAAGGAACTATCTTGAGCTTGCCGTCCGGCCCGCGCCTGATGACTGTGAAGAATCCCATCGCGCGTTGCTTCTCAGGCTCGGGTAGTGTTGCCAACCACGTGTTGAACTGATCCTTAGTTATGTCGTCCGGATAGTAGCCGGCTTGGGGCGGTTTCACTGGCGGGACGCCGTCGATGAACGGCTCGTTTTTGTCCAAACGCGACCACGGCCCTTTGTTGATCGTGAAATAATGCAAGTGCTCACGTCCTTCAGGACTTGTGTCTGCTCCAAGTTTTTTCTCGAGCGCCGCATTGCCGCTCCAGACCTGACGCAGAAACAAAGGATCGAGCAGCTTTGCAGCTTCGATGATCTTATCGAGCGCCTTGCGATCATTCTCCGAGAGTTGCGCTGGATCGGCGGTTATGTCGGTCGGAGCGAACCGGCGGATCTTCGCGGCAAGAGGAGACTCAGTTGCCGGCTTGGTCTCAGACATCTTCGGCGCCTCCTTCTGAGTGCAACCAACGATAGCGACAGCAATCGCCATTGCGAGGGAACATAGTTTGATAGTTGATTTCATTTTTCACCATCCTCGTGCACGATCCTCGTTCACCATAGCGGATCATTCTAGACGTTTCAGAGCGGCGGATGCGAGGCGTGAACTTTCTAATGCCCAGCGACTGCGGTTGTCAACTGTGAGAAGGGAGCTATGGGAGGAGGAAGCAAAATGAACTCGAACTTGCCACGCGAGATTTCGACCAGAACCCCGGCGTTGATCGTCGCCAAATGAATTAACCGGTAGTGATGTCCTAATCTTGTGTTGATGATTCGCCGGCGAAAGCTGTTCAAAGTTTTCCCTGAACTATTTTCAAAATTGTCTAATATTGAACGGACTTCCCAGCGCCCGATTCGTAACATAGACCGGCTTCAGGAGTGATTATGGAAGACCGGGCGGCTAATAAGCGATGGCGACTAGAAGTAAATAACCCCCATACGAAAACTGACTGGCAAGCTCTGTGGGGATTTGATGCGGATCAGCAAACGGTGTATCAAGTGTTAATCGAAGAGCTGAATCGGATAAATGCCCCGGTTCAACTTCGGATTGTTCCTAACTCTGAGTGAGCCGCGAGCAAATCGCTCAGGCTCCCGAGGCTCGCCGTGATACCGGCTTCCATCACCACTGGGGATTTCGGGCGGGGAAGAAATCTACGGGGCGCCAACACAAGAATAGGGACTCTTCGGATTAACCTCGACTTCTGATTGCAGTTCTGTTAGTATGCACTCGAAAGTTCAGCAGATCGAATGCTGCTGTTGATGTTGTTTTAGGACCTTCCGCTGATTGTTTGGAGAGTGTTTGACCTCGTTTTCTCAGCCTCTTTCCCGCAAAGCCTCGGTAGTTCCTCATAACCAGTTTTAGGAGAAAAATGAGTAAGAGAATTTATGTCGGAAATCTGTCGTATCAAACGACGGATGGCGACCTCACCACCCTGTTTGAACAGGTCGGTCCGGTCGATTCAGTTAACGTTATCACGGACCGGGACACCGGCCGGTCGAAGGGCTTTGCTTTTGTTGAGATGAGCGGTGAGGATGCCGATAAGGCTATCACGCAGCTTAATGGAACAGAGATCGATGGCCGAGCGCTTACCGTAAACGAAGCCCGACCACGCGAAGAGCGTACAGGCAATCGCGGCGGCGGCGGTTACGGCGGAGGACGCCCCAGTGGCGGCGGCGGCGGCGGTGGTCGAGGCCGCGGCGGATACGGCGGAAGCCGTTACTAAGAACCGATGAACGAGTAATGATGAATGATGAACAAACGATCATCGGTTGTTCATCATTCATCGCTCAAAATTCATCATTATTGCATTGCCCCTACAGCAGGCACATTCACGCCGCTGCTTCTTACGAAGATAACCACTCCACTGAAGCAGCGTACCGAAAGAGAGATTCATGAGTTCAAATAGTTTTAGCAAGCTGGGCCTATGTGCGCAGCTTGTCGATGCGCTAGAAAGTCTAGGCATAACCACCCCAACAGAAATTCAAACAAAGACGATGCCGCATGCGCTTGCGGGACGAAACATCGTCGCTTCGGCGGAGACAGGTTCAGGCAAGACTCTGGCGTTTCTGCTCCCGATCATTCAGCGTCTCGGCGGCCACGGCACGACTCGCGCGCTTGTGCTTGCTCCAACACGAGAGCTTGCCATTCAGATAGAAGCGACTGCGAAAGTCTACGGCCGGACGGCTGGGCTTCGCACGGTAGCAGTAGTCGGCGGCGAGAGTCTTCCGAGACAGATCAAAGCACTCCGAGGAGGCGTTGACATCCTGGTCGCGACACCGGGACGGTTGAACGATTTGATCGAGCGAGGCTCGGTCGATCTCAGACACGTCGAAACTCTGGTGCTTGACGAAGCGGATCGAATGGTCGATATGGGCTTCCTTCCGCAGGTCAGACGAATCATCAGGCATGTTCCAGCGAAGCGCCAGAGCATGTTATTGACTGCGACGCTTTCAAGAGAGGTCGAGAAGCTAACGCGCGAGTTAGCAACAAACGCTGTGAGAGTCGAGGCGACGCGCACGTCGACGACCGTCGCTACGCTCACTCAAAAAGCCTTCGCTGTGTTATCGCACGCGAAGACGCCGATGCTGCTAGCTTTGCTCCGGCAACACTCGGACGAAACTTTTCTGGTCTTTACGCAGACACGGCGAGGAGCTGACAGAGTTGCGCGAATACTAACCGCCAACAAGCATGAAGTAGTTACGCTCCACTCCGACCGCAGTCAGTCGCAGCGCAATACGGCTCTGTCGAACTTTCGCACGGGCCGAGTGCGCGTGCTGGTCGCCACAGACGTAGCCGCGCGCGGCATAGATGTTGACGACATCTCATTTGTGGTAAATTATGAGGTGCCGGCGACCGCTGAAGACTACATTCATCGAGTTGGTCGAACAGCCCGAGCGGGCCGCGACGGCGCGGCACTCACGCTGGTGAGCCCGGAAGAGGAATCGACGCTGGCCGCTATCGAGCGTTCCGCTGGAATCCGGCTGGAGAGGTCGAGGCTGAGTGGCTTCACGGACGGCAGGTCTGAAGAGCAGATCAAGCTCACGAGCGAAATCGCGCGGCTACGGTCTTCTTCAGCTCGCTCATACAGGGCGACTCGGGCGTCGCGCTAATTAGCGGTCGGCCTCGTAGATCTTGAACCAGACTCGACGCGGCAAGGCTGGCAACTTTGCCGCGTTTAAAAAGGAGGTAGCACCATTCCAAAAGAAGATATGATCCCCGTCGATGGAACCGTGGTTGAATGTATGGGGAACACTACATTCAAGGTTAAGATAGCCGAGGGCCACGAAGTGTTGGCTCACTTGTCCGGCAAGATGCGCAAGCACTATATCAAGGTGCTTGCAGGGGACAGGGTGACCGTTGAGCTATCACCTTATGACCTGACAAAAGGCCGAGTAACCTTCCGGCATCGAAGCTAGGAGACTCCTGGCATCGCCCATCCAGCGCTGTGTCGAGCAGTATGAAAAATGCTGATATTACCGATCACATGTGGCGTCCGGCTGAATTACTCGCACGTTGAGCTTGAGTTAGCTCGCAGGAGTCCGCTCGTACTAATTTCAAGGCTGCTATTGAAGCAATGCCTTTTATAGCTCGCAAGTTCATTACAGCCTTTATATTTTATCCATACTGATTTGATAGTCTCCGTTGTCGAAGAAGCTCCAAACAGGAGGCACTATTTTGCGAAAACTTCGTGTCGGAGTCATCGACCTCGTCGCCAAAGGTCCGACTCGAGCATTGTTCGCGCGCGTGATGAATGCCAATTTCGCGGCCATCATGCCCCAGGTCATCGCGACGTGGTGCGAACAGGAAGGACACGACGTAACATTCGTGTGCTATACCGGGTTTGAGAATCTGGTCGAGGAGTTACCAGACAACGTCGACCTCGTCTTCATAGGCGCGTTCACCGAAGCGGCCCAACTCGCCTACGCGCTGAGCAACCTGTTCCGATCCAGAGGCGCTGTTACAGTTATCGGTGGACCCCACGCTCGCTGTTATCCACAGGACGCCGTGAAGTACTTCGACTACGTTCTTGGGTTCACCGACCGGGCGGTTATCTGCGAGGTCCTGGAGGACTGCTCCGAACATCGGCCAATCGGTATGTGCGTCGCAGCCAAACAGCAACCTTTGGCGCTGCCCGGCGTGCGCGAGCGATGGAAGTTCATCGAGCCGACGCTCAAAAAGGCTCCGTTCATAAAGATGGTTCCTATGATCGGGAGCCTTGGTTGCCCATACACCTGCAGCTTTTGTATCGACTCGGTCATTCCTTATCAGCCGCTGGACTGCGATGTGATTAAGGAAGATTTGAAGTTTCTCTTACAGAAGTTCAAGCGACCGCTTGTGGGATGGCACGATCCAAACTTCGGCGTCCGTTTCAACGACATAATGAACGCGATTGAGGAGGCCGCGCCTCCGGACAGCATCGACTTCATCGCCGAAAGCAGTTTGTCACTGCTATCGGAGCCGCACCTGAAGCGTCTAAAGCAAAATGGATTCAAGGCGCTGCTTCCAGGGATCGAGTCGTGGTACGACCTGGGCGACAAATCGAAGACCGGCAGGACGAAGGGCCTGGATAAAGTCCGCCAGGTCTCCGACCACGTCAACATGATTTTGAGCTATATGCCTTACATTCAAACCAACTTTGTTTTGGGACTCGATTCCGACGAAGGAGCAGAACCGTTTGAGCTGACGAAGCGATTTGTCGACCTGGCGCCAGGCGCGTTTCCGGGCTACTCGCTCCTCTCCGCTTTTGGGCAGGCGGCGCCGCTCAATCTGGAATACCAGCGCGCCGACCGAGTGCTGCCGTTTCCGTTTCAGTTCCTGAACAACAATCAAGCGATGAATGTGAAGCCGAAGAACTATTCCTGGCCCGACTTCTACAATCACGTCATCGATCTGGTCGAGTATACCTACTCATGGCGCGCCATTTTTAACCGTGGCAGAGCGAACAAAGGGATGATCCCTCGTTGGATGAATGTCGTGCGCGCCGTCTCTTCTGAAGGTTTTGGAAGGATCAAGTACCATACTGAAGTGCGTAGACGGCTCGACACCGACAGGCAGTTCCGACGCTATTTCGAACGGGAATCAACCGAACTCCCACAGTTTTATTTGGACCTTGCGCGACGAGACCTCGGTTCGCTCTGGGAGTGGCTGCCCAAGGGGGCGATGGATCACGACACGAACGCCTATCTCAAGTCGGTGATGATGTGAGTCAGTTATTTTTCTTTCACTTTATATTATTGCTCGCCTCGTATACCTAACACGACCAGAAGGCCACTTTGAGAGGGAATCCGCTCGCCACTTCACCACTGCAAGAGAACTATTCCACTAACTTCTGTTTGACAAATCACATGCTTACGCATAGAGTAGTCACGAACCGAGATTAGCTTACTCTCTTTTTCAGCTTCTCTGGAATCATCCAGTCCATCTGAATTCGACAGCTCACTCTCAAAGGAGCTCAATATGTTTACACGTCATTTGACCATGAAACTGAAGGCGAATGTTACCCCGGAATTTAACCGCGTAATCGAGAACGAGATTCTCCCACTGCTTCGCAAGCAGCCGGGCTTCCGTGATGAGATCACCTTTGTCGCCCCGGAGCGCTTGGAAGCACTAGCAATCAGTTTCTGGGAGACGAAAGAGAACTGCGAGACTTACAATCGCACAGGCTATCCTGAGGTGCTGAAGATCACGTCGAAGTTCGTCGAGGGAACCCCCAAGGTCGAGACCTTTGAGCTTTCCACCTCGACACTACACAAGCTTGCTGCTAAGGCTTGAGGTAGGTAGCACTCATAAGTTCGAGAGGGCGGACACGTCTGCCCTCTCGTCGCAACCTGCTCTCCGGCAAATAACGGAGATGCGCCCGGATCTGATGTGACCCGGACGATCAAATCGCTTGAAGAGCAGTCAATCGTTCACTCGTTAGAGGCCTCGCCCGAGAAATCGGGGCGCCGACAGTATCCGCCCGCAACCGTTCCCGCGAACCGCTCGGCCTGCTTCCAACTTCACCAAAAGGAAAATCATTATGTCAGCTAAATTGTTTGTTGGTAATCTCTCGTTTGAAACCACCAGTGATGAAATACGCGATCTGTTCAGCGAGGTGGGGCCGGTGGAATCGTGCCAGGTGATAACGGACCGAGACACGGGCCGCTCGAAAGGGTTCGGCTTCGTGGAGATGAATTCGAAGGCGGAGGCTAATTCAGCCAAAGAAAAATTCGACGGGCAAGACCTGCACGGGCGGGCGCTAAAAGTCGATGAGGCTAAGCCGAAGGTCGACAGCCGGAACAACGGCGGCGGCTACGGGTCGCGCTACTAACCTGTTGTCCGAATGGCATGAGGTCGTTCGGCCGGTTCGCTCCCGATGAGCCGGCTGAGAAGGTAACTCACGCAGTTCTCTTCTCAGCCGCTCTTGGGAGCATTCTTATTGATATTTCCATCAGCCCCATTAGTTCGGACTGCCGCTGACTACCTGGCTCTGATCGCCTGGACGCTAACGATTTTAGTCCAATGGCGATTCCCATTACTTATTTCAAGATTTGTCTAGTATTGAACAGACATCCGCTCTGAGGCGGCATATGCTGTCAGTTCGGTTGATCGATTCGGATTCATAGCCCCCGTGCCACCGAAGGCGAAACGATTGCCCCCTAATAAATGTTCTTACTTCGCCTTCGGTGGTTTGAGAATCTACGAGCACCGCCTGGAGGGTTCTAACTGAGGTCAACCTTCCCGCGCTTCACTACCCACCCGCCAATTAATTTCGAGAGTGTCCAATACTGCACTGAAAGCCGTAGCGACAGGGCGTAACATCTAAAACTTAAACAGAAGCCGGCAACCCCCGAGTCAAAATGCAGGAGGAAATCCTGAACAGAGGTTCTTACAAAGCAATTCTCGCGGTTATCGCGCTGACTGTGTTTGGCGCAGTGCAGGCAGATCTTCAAGTTGCGACTGTTGGCCCGGATCGTGTGGCGAGCAGCTCAAGGGAGTAGGACATGAAAGAAGCTACCAAACAGCGCGAGAAAAGTTGTCCGGTTTGCGCAAGAGAGTATCCTGAAGAGGACAATTACTGTGGATACGACGGCTCGCCTCTGGAAGAGGATCGAGTCACAACCGGTAAACACCTATCGCCAGCAGCCGAAACGCCGATGACAGCGGATGAGGTGAACGCGGAACCCAACAGCGTGTTACAGCATTGATGGCTGCAGCTCCTGCGCCAGATTGCTTCGCTGTGACAGTTAGGGAGTAAAAACATGCAACAATGCAGGTGTACATCAACACACCACGACAACCATCCAGGTACGGTTTGCGATAAGCCAGCGGCTGCGAATGATGCATATTGTCAGGAGTGCCACGACAAAGCAGCCAAGGAGCATGCTGATACGAATCCCGATACTCTCGCTTATCGGCCTCGATAGGACCTCGCGGCCGTCAGCAAAATCCGAACTTCTTCTTCGACGCACGTGCTGTGGCATCTAACGACAATTCTTTTCGAAACTGTCCAGTAGTGAACAGAAACCCTTCCTGAGTAGGTATATCATTTCATTTGCTAAGCGAATTGCTGAACGAAAGAAAGGGTATAGAACCTTATGAGTATTATTGCGTTGATTGTGTCGGGTTTGATTATTGGCGTGATTGCCAAGCTTTTGATGCCTGGCCGCGACCCTGGGGGATTCATCATTACCATTCTGCTGGGTATTGCCGGCATGTTCCTGGGGAGCTACGTTGGACGGGCGCTTGGATTCTACAAGCCTGGCCAGCCTGCTGGATGGATCGTGTCAATACTCGGGGCATTAGTTTTACTGGCCCTCTATCACCTGCTGTTTAATCGCCGCAGTACATAGGTTCTTTTGAAGGCGACGTTCTAAGTAGAACGGGCAGGCTTAGGTGAAATCGTAATCATTCGGATGAGTTGTTAGAGATCGAGGAGCTTTCGCTCCAAGCCTCGATGACTTTTCGTGCAGGAGCGACTGAAAAGGAGTTCAAATGAAAGGCAACATCTTAAGCCGGGTCGTCGTGGCGTTTGTAGTCAGCGGGGTGCTGCTGATGGGAACGAGCATATCGACCAACGCGCAGGACACCCAGAAGCAGGAAGACAAGCAGCAGCGTAAAGCCGCGCAACAACAGAGTGCTCAACAACAGCCTGCTCAGAAACAGGCTAATAAGCAACAAGGCAGACAGCAAGCTCAACCTCAGCAGCAACAGCAACAAACTCAAGCTGCTCAGAAGCAGGTTAAGCAGCAAAACAAACAGCAAGCCGCTGCTCAGCAACAGCAAACTCAAACCGCTCAGAAGCAGGCTAACCAGCAACGCAAACAGCAAGCTCAAACTCAGCAGCAGAGTCAGCAACAAACGCAAGCCGCTCAGAAGCAGGCCAATCAGCAACGCAAACAGCAAGCTGCAGCTCAGCAGCAGCAACAAACTCAAGCTGCTCAAAAGCAGGCCAACAAACAGCAGTCTCAGGCCGCTCAGCAGCGTGTGCCTGCGGCCAGCCAGCAGCAGCGCGTTCAGCAGCAGCAAACGCGTCAGACGCAATACCGCCAGCAACTGCCAGAGGAGCAGCGCCGCGGACAACAGCGAGTAGCACTGTTACAGCAACAGAATCGCATGGCTCAGTACCGTTATCAGCAACAGTACGTGCTCCGCATGCAGCAGATCCGCCTCCAGCAGGCGCGTAGCTACAACGCTTCGTATGCCTACGCGGCTGCGAATTATCGGTACTCTCGTGGCGGCAGCTACTACGAGACCAATCAATACGGCGCAAACTTGCTTCGCCAAGCCGTCAACTACGGCTACGCGGAAGGCTATCGCTCGGGACAGGCAGACCGGCAGGATCGCTACCAGTCCAACTATCAAGAGAGTTATGGCTATCAGGACGCGAACTACGGTTATGGCGGCTATTACGTAGATCAGGGTGACTACAACTACTATTTCCGCGAGGGCTTCCGTCGTGGCTACGAAGATGGCTATGATGACGGGCATCAATATGGCAGCTACTCGAACGGAAGGTACGCCATCCTGGGCACCGTTCTTTCGGTAGTTCTCAACCTTGAGTCGCTCCGCTAAAGACTCAGAAGATGTTCTCCTCATCGGGATATGCCTGTCGCTGTGAAATTCACAGCGACAGGCTATTTCTCTACGTGGGGCTTTGATCCCGCGGGCTCACCCATTTTCGCCGCCGCGTTCTCGATCTCGGCATTAACTTTGCCACCGACGAGGATCGCTGCGCCCGTCAGGTAGAACCACAACAACAGGATGATAACCGCGCCAAGCGACCCATAGGTCAAGCTGTATCTGTCGAAGGAGCGTAGATAGATACGAAAGCTGAGTGTGACCAGCAGCCACAGGACGGCGCCGGTCAGCGAGCCTGGTGTGATCCAGTACCAATTCCGATGATGACGGTCTGGCGCAAAGTAGTAGACCAGAGCGAACGCAAGCAGCAGAAAGGTGATCGCGATCGGCCACTTTAGGATGTGCGTGGCCAGTGTGAAGGCTTGACCGAACCCGAAATGACGAGCCTCAGCTTCAACGATCTCACCGCCGTAGAGTACGAGGGCGAGCGCCGAGATAATCAGCACCGCAAGCGCGATGGTGAGACCCACAGCAGATAGACGCACCCTCCAAAACGAGCGCGCTTCCTTCACCCCATAGGCGGAGTTCAAGGTCTCTGTGATAGCTCCCACCCCGTAGGAAGCGAACCACAGCGCCGCCAGTAATCCAAATGAAAGCTTGCCGAAACCAGTGTCTTTGGTGATCTCCTCAATGGTAGTGTGAATGAGTTGTGAAGCCGAGTGCGGCACTACGCTGCCCAGGTAGGTGAGGAGATCCTTGCGCAGGTCTGTTCCCGCTTCTGCGAGATAGCCGAGCATCGCCATAAGGAAGAGGAGCAACGGAAATAGCGCGAGCAGAAAATAGTAGGAGAGAGCCGCCGCTCGAGTGAAGAGGTCGCCCTCATAAACCTCTACCCAGATACGCCGACCCAACTCTCGCCACGTTAATCCGCCGAGCTTCCACATGGATGCGACAACATTCTGGTTTTCCGGATTCATCATTTCGAACCTAACATCGAGAGGAATTCCTCACAAGACG
>JADGNW010000292.1 GCA_017883315.1 Blastocatellia bacterium
ATGTTGTACGAGCGGATCTTGCCGCCGGTGTCGACCGGAAGCAGCTTGCCCGCTTTGACCCAAAGAATCTTCATAACATTCTATGCCACGCTCGTAGTAACGAATTTATCCGTTTCCGTCCGGGCACAACGAATAAATTCGTTACTACGTAGCAGTGCTTCACCATCGAGAAAGCGTCGTTGCCAGATTTCGAAGTTTATCAGCGCCCACAATCTCTCCGAATGATTCTCGCCGGCGCGATGTCTCGCGACTAGCTCGCGAACAAAGCCGGCATTGAATATGCCTCGTTCGAGCGCGCGCGAGTTCAGCACGTATTCATCGACCACGTGGCTGAATTGCCCGCGAAGCCATGACCCTACCGGAACCGGAAACCCCATCTTGCGCCGCGTGAGAATCTCTTTTGGCAGCCGGCCTGCCATCGACTTTCGCAAAATGTATTTCGTCGTCAGCCCGCGCAGCTTCATGTTTATGGGCAAGTGCGCGGCGAACTCGACCAGCTTGTGATCGAGGAACGGCACCCGGCTCTCAATTGATGCTGCCATGCTCATCTGGTCCTGCTTCATCAAGAGCTCGTGAAGATAAGTCTTCAAATCGGCGGCGAGTAATTGATCCAACAAGTCTTCTGAATCGGACTCTTCAATCAGAGACAGCGGCGCGCGATAGGGATCGCGTTCGGTCATTCGATCGCGAGCCTCGGCCGTGAAAAGGCGTTGCTGCATCGCTCGCGAGAACACTGAGAAGTTGTCGAAGTAGATATCTTCGATCTCTGGTGAGAGACACAAGAATGTGCGCGAAAGTTTCCTTCGGATCCGCGAGCTACCATTCAGCTTGAGAATTGCTCGCTCGACGGCTCGTCTCATCGACGCCGGCACAACGTCGTGATAGCGGCGGCCGAGCGCGAGATTGAACACCGTCTTGCGATACTTGCCGTAGCCTGCCAGTAGCTCGTCGGCCCCTTCGCCGGTCAACACAACCTTGACGTGCTCGCTTGCAAGCTTCGAGACGAAGTACAGCGGAATGCTCGAAGAATGAGCGATTGGCTCATCTTCCTGATACACGAGCGACGGCAACGCGTCGAAGAACTGCTGAGGGCTGACGATGACTTCGTGATGATCGGTCCCGAAAGCGCGCGCTACCATTCTTGCGTAATTGAGTTCGTTGGCTTCGCGCTCTTCGAATGCGACTGAAAAAGTCTTGATCGGTTCGGCGACCATCTCGCTCATCACGGCGACGATTGCGCTCGAATCGATGCCCCCGGAGAGGAACATTCCCAGCGGCACATCGGCCATCAATCGCAGCTTCACGGACTCGCGGAACAGTTCTGAGAACTCGTCGACGTATTGATCATCGGTCAATCGCTCGCTCGGCTTTGCAAAACTCACGTCCCAGTAGCGCTCGATTTCGATCCTTCCGTCAGTCCACACGAGCGTGTGACCCGGGAGCAAGCGCTTGACTCCGCGAAACAGAGTCTCCTCTCCCGAGGTTGAACGGTTGGCCGCGTAATCTGCAAGCGCGTCGTAATTGAGTTCGGCTCTCACCGCGCGCGCTTCTATAAGAGCTTTGATCTCCGACGCGAAGCAGATCACGCCATCATCAGAGAGTGTGTAATAGAGCGGCTTGATTCCCAGCCGGTCGCGCGCCAGCACGAGCCTGCGACGCGTCTGATCCCATATCGCGAATGCGAACATGCCGCGAAGCTGGTCGACGGCGCGAGGACCGTGTTCTTCGTAGAGATGAATAATGGTCTCTGTGTCGCAGTTCGTTTGATAAACGTGGCCGCGCTCTTCAAGCGAGGGGCGCAGATCGCGATGGTTGTAGACTTCGCCGTTGTAAGTTATCCAGACCGAGCCGTCTTCGTTGGACATCGGTTGATGGCCGCCGGCCAGATCGACTATCGACAGTCGCCTGTGCCCGAGCCCAACGACTCTATCGATGTAGACACCGCCGTCGTCAGGTCCGCGATGCGTGAGGCTGTCGCGCATGCGCACGAGTGTGGCCGCGTCGACGTCTTTATTGAACCCTTCCGGGATAGCGATGCCGCAGATCCCACACATAGACAGTTAGTCCTCGTGAATGAGCTTCCAGCCTGAGTCTTCGAGGGCAAACGAGAGCGCGCGAGAGCCCGGCGATGGATCGAAGCGAGACTTGTTGACTACGATCTTGCCTGGGGGGGTATCAAAGGATAAATCAAACCGGGTCGCACCATGAATAGTAATTTCAATTCGAGCATCTTCGACTTGAAGCGCGCAACAGCTTGCTATCGTCGGAAAGTTGAGTGTCAGGCGATTCGCGATCTTAAACTTCGTGCCGCCAATCAAACATCCACGCTTGAATTCTCCCCCGATGAAACGGCCCCACGCCATCGAGCCCTTCGCAGTTAGCTGATTGTGCATCATTTCGTCGGAACGGTCCGCAATCAAGACCAAGTCGCGTGCTTGTCCTGCGGCCATCGAATAAGCCATGTAGGGGCGGCCCTCCGTGGCCGCCCCTGCTTGCTGAGAAGCGCCCTTCATTTCTTCAACGAGGGGCGCCCACGGAGGGCCGCCCCTACATGTTTTTCTCGGAGTTATGAAGCTCACGAATTCCTGAGGCCCGTCGCCTTCAGCTTCGAACAGCGCTACCGGGGCGTGTTCTCGTTGCCCGTAGCACCTGGACACCCAGCCGTCTTCGATTCGCGCCGTTGTCCTGCCTCGACCGAACGTGGTAACTGACAATTCGCGCCCCGCAACGTCAACCGCAGTCGCAGCGTTATCATCTGCCATCGCTGAGCACTCAGCAGCCAGGTGATATCGCAACGCGTAGCGATGCCGCTTCCGCGCATCGAACTTGTCGCGCACAACCATGAACGACGGAAGCAACGACGGAAGCTCGCGCTCTCGGTCCGGCTTCACAAAAAGGATCGACCGCGTGTGCGTGACCGGATCGTCGAGTCGCTCGTAGCCGTCGTGCGAGCCTTCGAAATAATCAAACGCGTCGTCGGTAACGAAGGCTCTAACACGAGACTCGGCAGCGCGCTCCCATCCAAAGGGTCCGGCCGGAACCGACTGCGGCAGACCGTCAACAGTCACGGTGTTGTGTGCCGAACTCGCGCGAAACTGATCGCGCAGCGTGGTATCGCCCGTATAAGTAAACGTGCCCGGATCGATCAGCCAGGTCCGCCCCTCAGCCGCATACTCGAAAGCTAGCGCATCCGCATGCGCGTGAGCACACGAGGACGAACCGTGAGGTCCGCAATCAACCAGCGCATAGCTTGATTCGTGAGACCAGCCGTCTCGCATAACGAAGTAGCCGCCTTCGGTGAACGCGCGACTTGTTTCAACAGGCGTGCTCGCTTCTATCTGTTCGTAGCTCGCAAGCGCTTGAGGTCCGAGCAGCCAAAGTGTTTCGATCGGCGCATTGCCCGCAACGTATTTCCAGTCTTTTCGATCAAATAGGACGGCGCCGGTTGAGAGCGTGTCGCGAAAATCGTTTGCCGCTCTCGCGTTCAGCTTGAGCAATCGGCCTCCATCGTCGTCGCCATAAAGCGGTGATGTGCCGTCCGGTCTGGTGATGAACATCAGGTGATCAAGCGCGAGGGAGAGCCGCTCCTCGACTTCCGGAGGCAAGCCGACGTCGCTCGCGCGAGCGAGCACAGCGAGGTGCGTGTAGAAGTCCGCGGTGTAGCGATGATAGTAAGACGATTGCTCGAAGTAAGTTCCGTCACTCCTGATATGCCGCGTCAGTTGTTCGAGCAAGATGTTGAGACCCGTGTCTCTCCACCGTGGCGCGCGTGCAAGCTCAGGCAGCGCCGCGCCAAGATAAAACAATCCAAGAGCCTCGCCCGTCAGATGCGTGTTCGGGCTGAAGTAGCGCGAGAGGTAACTTTCTATGTGCCGTCCCTGCGCGATCATAAATTTCAAGAGCCGGGCAACGAACTTGGGACTCAACCGATCCGAATCGGCGAACAGGTAAATCGCCCAAGTCCACGCTATGACGCGAAAGGCCAGCTCGAGACTGCTTGCCCAGTTGATGCCGAGCTTCGGCGGATTCGAATCCATCCACGACGATGCTTGTGCAACGAACGCCGCTACGAAACGCTCATCACCCGTGAGCCAATAAGCCTGCCCCAGCGTCACAAAATGCGCGTGACGGTTCAGCTCCCAGGTTACTTTCTTATCGCCGGCGATCTGCGGATCGAGGTAGTCTATCTTGCTCCAGTGAACGAGCGGAGTTCGCTTGCCGCTGGTTGGCTCGCGGGTCGGTTCGAGACGCCAGTCGATCGGATCGCCAAAGCTCAAGTCATTAAAGCCAAGCAAATCGAAACGGCCTCTGATCGCTCGCTCGGCGCTCTCGAGCAATGCACGACGCTCTTCGGGAAAGCGGTGCTTGATGATTGACGACACTTCGTCGCGACAAGCGAGGGAAGGGAAGAATGGCAGTGCAGTTGATGACGCGCCAACTGTAGAAGACCGGATGCGCTCGAGGATGAGCATCGCAGAGCCTTCGCCGTTTCCGTTCCGCGATCGAGGATCGATCTGGCGAAATAATTGGGCGTCGGACAACTCCGCAGTGCCGAAGACCCGCTCGCTCAGTTTGGCGAGCTCCTGCGCGCCGCGAACGCGAATCTCGCGAAGGCGCTTCCCTCGAAGCTTCTCAAGTTGTGCAAGGCGACGCTTCATTTCAGGCAGAATTCACCTCAAGTATCATCTAAGAGAAATGTCTATTTGACCGATTTCACCAGAATCACACGGGGGCAGGACTCTCAAGCTGCTTTCTTCAATATCGCGATGATCGTGGTTCGCAGCGGCTCGAGGGTTTTGGTCATCAGGAGCCTTATCCAGACCAGCTCGGGGACCGCCAAAGGAGGGACAAACATGAACCCGGCTTCGGAGACGAGCATCTTGATTTTCATCAACTCGAATCCCGCCGCCTGCGCGACCTCGCCGATTCTCTTCCGCGTGTTCGCCTTGTAGTGCGTCTCAAAGACATCATTCTCGCTTCTGCCGTCGAGCAAATAAACGAGCCGGTCTTTGAAGCGGTCGGGCACCAGTCTCGCGCCGATCGTGAGATAGCCGAGCGCGTTTGGCGTGTGAAATATGAACAGGCCGCCGGGTTTCAGAATTCTGTAGACTTCCTGAAACTGAACGCCGGGGTTGTCCAGATGCTCGACAACCATGTTGGCGGTTACGAGATCGAAGAAACTGCTCGTGAACGGGAGCTCGGTGATGCTTCCGCGCACACGCTCGGAAATGGTCTTGTGGGCCCTCAACGAGCCCGAGTCGTAGTCAAGTCCCACGACTGAGTGGCATCGGCTGACCAGCGTCTTCTCCTGTTCCAAACGCCAGCTTGGCAAAACCTGGTGTCCGCATCCAAGGTCCAGCCATCGTGTATTGGAATCGACGTTCGAGCTGAGAACGTCTTCGTACAGCGATTGCGAATTGCAGAGGGTCGGCTCGATGACCTTTCGCGCCGAGTCATAAAAGTTGTAAGAGATCTGCCTGATGTTCATACTGCTATGCCCGTTGCTAAGCACGAGCCGGCGCCTCTTTCGTGAACACGAATTGATCGCATCC
>JADGNW010000293.1 GCA_017883315.1 Blastocatellia bacterium
AGTTCCGCGATCTCGAGTTGCGAAGGTCCCTGCGGATCATAATAACAATGCCACAGCGTCAATAGCAGCCGTGTGTAGCGCCGCTCGTTGTTGTTCACCGCGCGGCGGAGCGAAGACAAAAACTCGTCAGCCATCTCCGCGAGCCGGTCGTCTTTCTCGCCGCGCAACAAAGCGGCTTCGGGAGTGTCTCTGGTGTCGCGAGCTTCCCTTCGCATCGCGCTGCCGTTGTCACCCGCGCCCAGTTCTTCGTCGAGCGAGGAGACGTTGTAGTCCTGAAGTGGAATCTTCGAGAGCACCAGTTGTCGAATGGTCTTTACGTCCGCAGGCGAATCGATGACCGCGAGCACGCGCACGATGAGTTTTTCCATCTCGGGATTCGACAGGATCAGTTGCGACGTGCCCGAGCGCCCGACCAATCTAGTGTCGCGCTTCATCATCGGCACCGATTTGATCAGTTCGGTGAAGTGACCCGAGTCGCGGAGCGGTTTCGATCGAGGCCACTCGCGAAGCCCAAAAACCTGATTCACCATTCGCCGCCGGCGAGGCTTGTTGCCGTTGCCGTTCTTGTGCGCCGACGCGTGCTCATCGTCCGGCGAATCTTCAAGCTCATCGATATCATCATCAGCTTCCAAATAAGCTGTCTCCAACGACGCTTCCTGGGCCGGTTGCTTTGCTTTCTTCGATGGTCTACCGCGACGCGCCGGCTCTGATTCACGACCGGCCTCCGCGCCGAAGCGTTTGAAGCGCTTGCTGGTTTTGAGCAATGCGCTAACTCGCCGCGCCATTCGAAACGATTCGGGATAACGCTTCCTCAATCGCGCGCCGACGAGGTTGGGCAATTCTATTCGAGCGAGTTCGTTCTCGATCTCAGTGCTTGTGTAGCGGTTCTTCGCATAGTGATCGAAGCGCTGCTTCTGAAAGAGTTCGAGGAACAGTTCCTGTGTGAGGTCGGCATTGATCTCGGTCTGCGACGTGACCGCAGCGTCGTCGGTCGCGAAGTGAAGCGGACGAACGGCCGGGTGACGAGAGACCAATTGGAATAGTCCGTTCCACAGACCTTCCACGTCCTCTTCAGCGATAACGCCGGCCCAATCGATCTCCCTCATCAATTGCTTCTCCCACTATACGCGAGTAGTTTGACTCGCACTCAATCTCTTAATCCATCAAAGCAAATGCGATCTTTTCGTCGCTTCATTTTTAGTCACTTTAGTCAGCACAAGCGGCAAGGCCTTAATTCTCGAAACAAGCGTCGGGCTCAACTAATCCTCACTAATCAGGGAGGCGGGAAGCGAACATGGAATAGGCGCGCCCGTGCCTCTAGATCACGCGGTCAGAAAGCGAGGCAGTTGCTGTCAAGTGCCAAGTATCTGCCAAGTTGTCTGTCAAGTACCTGTCAAGTATCGAGGGGCGGGGCGCGACGAGAAGCAGCGAGTTCCTGAACCAAGGTCGAGTGGCTTCACCGCTTCGTCCGCCATTCTTATACCATCGCTCCGGCTCAAAAGGGAATACTATTTCGCGAGTGTGGCATTTGTCCGCACTTTGCCCGCGAGCGTTCCTGCCAATCGGAATCAGCGGCTGTTTGGTCATTTCATCCTTATGAGAAAGATGAGAAAGCTCCGCCCAGTCTGGCGAGGCTTGGCGATGCCTGGTGAGGCCTAGCGAGTTCGGGTTGCAGAGTTGAGGTCACGATGATCGAGTCGCTCTTTTGGATTTCAATCGCGGCAATTCTCTACACATACGCCGGCTATCCGATCCTCGTGTGGCTTCTGTCGCGCCTGCGGGCGCACGAAGTACTAAGAGCCGATATCACGCCGCGCGTCTCGATCGTGATCGCTTGCCATAACGAACAAGACAACATCGAACGCCGAATAAGAAACCTGATCGGGTGCGACTATCCTGCTGAGTTGATGGAAATCGTAATCGTGTCGGACGGCTCGACTGACTTCACTGCTGAAGTTGCGCGCCGGTACGCGACGAATCATGTGAACCTGCTGGCTTATGAGAGCCAGAGAGGCAAGGCGACCGCTCTCAACGTGGGAGTCGAGATCGCCAGCGGCGAGATCATTATTTTCGCGGACGCGCGCCAGTCGTTTGAGCCCGCGGCGATCAAACAGTTGGTAGCCAACTTCGCAGATCCAATTGTTGGCGCAGTCTCGGGTGAATTGCTGCTTGACGGCGGCGGAAGTTCTTCGGTCGGCGAAGGTGTTGGTCTTTACTGGAAGTATGAGAAATGGATTCGCAAGAGCGAGAGCCGCGCGGGTTCCACGATCGGCGCGACCGGAGCAATCTACGCTATTCGCCGCGCGCTGTGGCGGCCGTTGCCCGCGACCACAATTCTCGACGACGTGTACACCCCGATGGGAATTGCGATCGAGGGACATCGAGTGGTCTTTGAAGAGAAAGCGCGAGCGCACGACATTACTACTGACTCGGCTCGGCGCGAATTCGCTCGCAAAGTACGAACGCTTACAGGAAATTATCAGCTTTGCCAGTTGATGCCCCGGCTGCTGGTGCCGAACAATCTGCTGCTCTTCCAATTCTATTCGCATAAGCTCATGCGGCTTGTGTCGCCGATTTTCTTCCTTCTTCTCTTTGCAAGCAATCTGATCATCGCCGCTTCCTCATCGGTTGCAGTTCAGTTGTTCTATCAAGCGGCCTTCGGCGCTCAACTGATTTTCTATGTTGGCGTATTGGCCGGCGGCTATTTGCTGAAACGCAATCGAAAGGTGCGACTGTTGAACTTCGCGTATGTGTTCTCGTTGATGAACGCGGCTGCGCTTGTTGGTCTCATCTACTTCGTGCGCGGCAAACGGAACATCTGGGCGCGAGGCGAATAGCCGTTGATCGTTTCCCGGGCAATCTAACACAAAGACGCCAGGCCGCGGAGTTGCAAGGCTCTCTTCTCTATCTGCGTCCTTGCGTCTTTGCGTCTTTGCGTTAGGATTTCACTATGAAGATCCTTTCAGCAGCCGAGATGCGCGAGGTCGATCGCTTGACCACCGAGCGCTACGGTGTGCCGAGTCTGCTGCTGATGGAAAACGCCGCGACGCGCACACTCGAAGCAACGGAGAGGAAGTTTGGCAATGTTGCCGGCAAACGCGCGCTGGTCATCTGCGGGCGCGGCAACAACGGCGGCGATGGAGCTGCGATCGCCCGGCTGCTTCATGACAAAGGCGCGTCGATTGATGTTCTCTTACTCGGACGAGTTGAAGACTCGAAAGGCGATGCGAATACAAACTTCCAGGCCGCGCTCGACATAGCTTCGAACAGTAGTTCTAGTTTCACGTTGGTCGAGATTAAGACAACCGAGCAGTTCTGGGCGGAAGCAACGGCTTATCCTTACGCCTTCTTTTTCGATGCGATATTCGGAACGGGGTTGACCCGGCCGGCTTCCGGCTTGTTTGAAGAAGCGATCCGCCTGCTCAACGATCACACAGGCGACTCGCCGGTCATCTCGGTTGACATACCATCGGGAATCGCTTCAGACACACAGGAGCTAATCGGACCCGCGGTGCAGGCCAACCTGACTGTAACGTTTACCGCGCCGAAGCTCGGCAACATCTTTCCGCCCGCTTCCGATCATTGCGGGGAACTCATCATCGCTCCGATCGGCTCGCCCGAAGAATTGATCAACTCATCGGGCTCGCGTCTGAATCTCATCGAGCGAGCCGACGTCGAGCGGTGGTTGTCCGTTTCCCGCCGAAGTCCTCACGCGAACAAGGGCGCGGTTGGCAAAGTCTTGATCGTAGCCGGCTCGCGCGGAAAGACTGGCGCCGCTTGTCTCGCAAGCGAAGCGGCGCTGCGAGCTGGATGCGGGCTTGTGACCGTTGCCACCGCGGAGTCGTCTCAGCCCGTGGTCGCATCCAGCGCGATTCCAGAGTGCATGACCGAACCGCTTGCTGAGACTCCGGCGGGCTCGGTTGCTCGCGAAGCTGCGGCCCGTATGCTCGAGCTTGCAGCCGACCGCGACGTTGTTGCTATTGGCCCGGGGCTTGGTTCATCCGACACATCGACGCAGGCATTCGTTCACGAAGCCACGATGAAGCGGCAACGCCCAATGGTGATCGACGCTGACGGTTTGAATTCGCTTGCGCCGTGGGCGGAGAACCTTCGAGGCAGCGCCGAGCTGCCGATGATCCTGACACCTCACCCTGGCGAGATGGGCCGGCTCATATCGAAGCCCATAGCCGAGATCATCAGGAACCCGATCGACGTCGCTCGCTCATTCGCGACGGCTCACAACGTGATCCTCGTGTTGAAAGGGAGTCCCTCTCTGATCGCCGCGCCCGATGGCCAGGTGTATGTGAATGCGACTGGCAACGCCGGAATGGCTACCGGCGGAACGGGCGATGTGCTGACCGGTATGGTCGCTTCGTTCCTGGCGCAGAAGCTTGACGATCCGCTCGGCGCAACGATCGCGGCGGTGTACCTGCACGGACTTGCCGGCGATATCGCGGCTTCACGAGTAGGAACGCGCGCGATGATTGCTTCCGACATCTCAGCTCACCTTGGCGAAGCGTTCATCGCGATGGGCGGCGCTGCGGAGAGGTTCGTCAGATGACAGCGGATTCCTCATCTGAACCCAGAACCCAAAACACAGAACGCGAAACCTACTTCGGTGAGTTCATAACTCACTCACCTGAAGAAACATTCGCGCTCGCAAAGAGCATAGGCGAGCAACTCAAGGGCGGCGAGACAGTTCTTCTGAGCGGCGAGCTTGGTGCGGGCAAGACCGTCTTCGCAAAAGGGCTGGCAGCGGGCCTGGGAATTGAACCAGCGGAAGTGACCAGCCCTACATTCACGCTGATCAATGCACACGACGGCCGCTTGCGGTTTTATCATGTGGATCTGTACCGGCTCGATGACGGAGCGCACCGGAATCTCGGACTTGAAGAAATATTTGACGATGAAAAGGCGGTGAGTGTAATCGAGTGGGCTGAGAGACTAAGCCGCGCACCCGCTTGTGCTGTCGCCGTGGAATTAACATACGTGTCAGACTGTGAGCGCCGGGTTGTCATCGTGGAAACTGTATAGCTTGTCATGATCGCCCCAGACCGCTAGTCGACCGGCGCGTATTTCACGTGCGAGCCGCGACACTTCGTAATATCCTGTTGACGTGTCCAGGCGCATCTCAAACACTTCCTCCCGCAGCAAGACCACTCGCAAGCGCCGCTCAGGGGTCTTACTTGGCTTGCTGATCATGATCGCTGCGGTTGCGGGCGCGCTCGATGAACGCCGCAGCGCCGCTCAAGCTGAGAACGCTGCCATCATTGGCACCGTCCAGGATGATACGGGCGCTCCGCTCGCCGGCGCTAAGGTCACGCTGTCGTCTGGAGACTTCTCGCTGTCCAAGGGCACGCAGGCCGATGGGAGATTCGAGTTCCGCAACTTGAAGCCCGCAGAGTATCGAATAACGGTGGAAGCCGCGCGGTTCCGGAAAGAGACAGTCACCGTCACAGTACGTCCGGATGAGACGCTCGCGGCTCCTCCGATAAAGCTGATGCCTTCGTCGCTGCACGTGGCGGTGCTTGATTCGGGCAGCCAGCCGCTGGCGGGCGTGACAGTGAGTCTTTACGCGAAAGAGCGCGCGACGGTTGGCAAGCTAACGGCAAGAAGCGCGACCGACCAGTATGGCGACGCCTACTTTGCAAAGCTTGCACCGGGCTCTTATCAACTCAGCGCGACGCTGCGTGGCTACGATGAGTATCGCAGCGATGTCTTTATTTCACCGGGCATAACCACCGAATTCCCGGTTCAGTTGCTGGTCGCTCCGGTCATTCCGATCAACGAAAAAGCAATGTCGCGATATTCGGTGCCGAATCTGCCGTCGAAGAATGTTCAAGCAGTGTTTCAGGACAGCGAAGGCTGGTTGTGGTTCGGCACCGATAAAGGCATCGCTCGATTCAACGGCTCGGAGTTCAAATCATCGTCGGCGCCGGGATCCCCGTTCGAGAAACTGGCGGGTGAAGATATTCGCTCGATCGCTGAAGACGGGAGCGGATCGATCTGGCTCGCTACGGCGAAGAGCATCCGGCGAATCACGAAGAGTGGCGCCGAGGTTGGAACGGCATTCGCCGTTTCCGATGCGCGACAGGTGCTGGTCGATTCGCGCGGGACGGTCTGGGTTGCGACATCGGAAGGCTTATTACAATTCGACGGGCGAACGCTGGCGCCTTTCGCTCACTTGCCAGAACTGCCTTCGGACGACGTAAGAGCGGTTGCTGAAGCCAAGACTGGAAACATTTGGATCGCGACCGCAAAGGGAGTGGCGATACTGGAAGCGAATCAAGTCAACTCACTTGAGCGGGTACGCGCTCCAAAACTGCTAACTACGCGCGAAGGTCCGATCCCCGATGCGCGCGCGATATTTCCAGACGCTGAGGGAAGGCTGTGGCTGGCATCATCGAGCGGCCTCTTCTTAGCGGACAGTGGCGTCCCACAACGGGTGTCAAAAGAAACGATACGTGGCGCGAGCTCTTTCGACGGTAATCTCCGAGCCCTAAGTCAAGACCACAGCGGACGGATGTGGTTCGCGCTGGAGCAAGGCGGAGTAGCCGTCTACGATCCGGCCAGGCGTGAAACACAGCGCGTCAGCTATTTCGATCGCGATCGCGTGGCCGCCATCTTCACCAGTCGCGAAGGCAGCGTCTGGTTTGCAACCGATAACGGAGTCATCAGCTCAGACCTCTATAGCTTCGTAAGTTTTACCACCAGCCGGGGGCTCGCCGACAACGAGGTGCAAGAGGTCGTTCAAGCGCCGGCCGTTACCCGCGCGCGCGCGCCCGGCCGCTTGTGGTTCCTGACGATGGGTGGAGTATCGCGGCTTGAAGGTGAACGCCTGGTTCCGCTGGAAGGATTTCGCGCGGGCATCAGCGTGCAGGCAGTCGCGTTCGACAGTGAGGGCTCGGCCTGGTTTGCGACCGATCAAGGGGCGCTAAGGTGGACGGGCGAGACGCTAACACAGTTCAATGAAAGCAGCGGGCTCGCGTCCAACAACGTGCAGTGGGCGACGGCAGTGGCCGGAGGCTCGGCGGTAGTGTTCGCGACCACTCGCGGCGCTTCGGTGTTTAGGGATGGCGCCTTGCATAACATCGAGGCGCTTGCAGGCTACGACGTGCGTCACGTGTTCGAAGATACTGATGGGCGGTTGTGGTTTGCCACAGCTCGCGGAATCGTGACATTGGATCTCAAAAGCGGTGAGAGTGACTTGCTCGATATTTCACGCGGGCTGGCCGACAATGACGCGCGGTGGATTGTTCGATTCAATGACAGGTTGCTTGTAGCTACGCGAGCCGGCATACAGGCTTACACTGCGAGCTTCACAACCTTTGACGCCGAACCTACGAGCACGATGTACGTCGATCGAGACGGGTATCTATGGGCGGGAAGCGATGAAGGCCAACTCAAAAAATTCTTCGCGTTCGGCGATCGGGTAGTTTCAACACTGTATTCCGGCGAGGCCTATGCTCTGACCGGGAATCGCGTCAATTCGATCTCCCAAGACGCCGATGGCCACATTTGGGTTGCGACCAACAAGGGCGCCGTACGTCACACGCCGATAACTGTCGCACCATCGGCCCGCGTATCGCTCGAGGTAGACGGCCGGGTTCAAACCGCGTCAGAGCCGGACTCGCCAAACTTGCCAAGCTCATACGATGTTTCCTATGGCCGCCACAGACTCACCTTTCATTTCACGGTTGTGAGCGTGAGCGGCCAGACAAGTTGTCTTTATCGCATCAACTCAACAGGAAGCGAGCAGCCGTGGGAAATTGTAGCTCCACAGCAAGGCGCTGAACACGACGTGTCACGCGCTGACCTTGATGAGGGGCAGCACGCCTTTGAACTCATCGCGCTCAACCGCGATCTCTACGGAGCGAAGTCTCCCGCCGCGACGCTCTTGGTGCGAGTCGGCTTGCCGTTCTGGAAGAGCTGGTGGTTCTACGCGGCGGCGCTCGCAGTCATAGGACTGGCTCTGGGAGCCATTTTCACAGCACGCCGGTTTGGGGATCGCGAATACGTTCTGCCCAGGGAGCTGCGCAGCTACGTCCCGATCGAACCCAACCCATTCATAGTTGGCAACCCGATCCGCACCGAGACAATGTTCTACGGACGCGAAGACGATTTTCGCTACGTGCGGACAAAACTCGAAGGCGCAAACCAGGGGGTTGTTATAGTTTTTTGCGGTGAGCGACGCGTAGGCAAGAGCTCGATTCTTTATCAGGTGCTCAACGGGCGCTTGGGAGAGCGGTTCATACCGGTCTTTGTCGATCTTCAGGAGATGGTCATCGCGTCGGACGCGGAGTTCTTCGCGCGAATATCGAGGTTGATTGCAGAATCGATCTCGCGAGCCAATGCTCGTTCCATCAGCGTGGCTGCTGACGCTGGCGCGAGCGACGCTTTGGCTCTGACCGGCCAGGGATCGGCAGGCAGCGCGAGCCTCACCGTCCCCGCTCGTACGATCAGCCTGCCTCAATTCGACGGCCGAAATCCTTATCCGTTGTTCCTCGACTTTCTAGATGAAGCGCTCGGCTCGATTGGCGACCGCACCTTGTTGATATTGATGGACGAGTACGAGTTGCTCGAAGGGAAGGTCGACGAGGGCAAACTGTCCAATGAGCTGTTCACGTTTCTCGCCGGGCTGATGGATAACAAGGAACGTCTTGCTCTGATCTTCACTGGGTCGAGAAGGCTCGAGGAGCGAGACAGAAAATACTGGCGCGAGCTTTTGAGACGATCGCTGTTTCGCAAGGTTGGTTTCTTATCCGAGAAGGATACGGTGCGATTAATTACCGAGCCTGTCCAGGGGCGCGCTGTCTACGGCCGCGGCGTCATCGATGTTATTCATAGACTGACCGCGGGCCAGCCCTTCTATACGCAGGTGATGTGTCAGAACGTCGTCGACTACATGAACGAGCACAAGCAGAACTGGCTGACGCTCGCCGACCTGACATTTGTGATCACAGACATAGTCGACAACCCGCTGCCCCAGATGATCTATGCGTGGGACGGGCTGTCGGACGACGAGAAGCTCGGGTTGTCATTGCTGGGAGAAACGCTCGCGGATGGCGCAGCTTTTGCGACGGCTCAGGAACTGCGCGCGTCGGTGAAGGCGAACGATTATCCGGTGAATCTTTCTGAGAACACAATAAGGCTGACCCTCGAAGAGATGTTCCGCCGCGAGTTATTGGAGAAGGATTCGGCTGAGGGATTTCGGTTCAAGATTGATCTACTCAGGTTGTGGATCCGGCGGTCGCACTCGATCTGGCAAGTCGTGAAAGAAGTGCGGACGCTCTAGTGTCACTCATTCGAGGCGCGTGCCGCGAAAGGAGCCGTTTGATGTGTCGTATAGCGCGGGATTCCTGTTGTTGGTGGTATCCCACATTACAATGACCGTGCCCTTCTTGATCAGCACACCGCCGCCTTTGACTCTCCCAAGCAGAATCAACGATGCGCACGGACCGTCTCCAGGGCACGGCAATTCGTAAGCGATCGAAACGTCCTTGCCGACCTGCCTCCACGCGCCGCCGACTGTTCTTGCCGCTTCGTCGGTTATGTTCAAGCGTCCGTGAAGGCTCTCACCGCGCGGAGTGACGTCGAGATTCACTGTGAAGGTGCGAGTAGTAGTGCTGCCGGGAGAGTCTGGAATTGTGATGGTGAGAGTCCACTGTCCGGCAAGGTCATTGCCTGCAAGAGCGTTCGGCGCCACTGCAATCAGCAGCAGCATCGCGACTACTGCGACAGTCAATCGCTTGCGATATTGGCTGACGCGCGAAATCAATTTGAGCCTCCTGGTGCGCTGCCCGGAACACGATTTCCCACGAATGAGAAAGTCCAGGTGTCGTAACCGGTCGGCGTGGTATCGTCCGGTTGATCGAAGAACGCTGTCATCGTTCCGTTGATCTTGTCATCGCGAACAAACTGGCCCCGCATCACGATTGACCCACAAGGTCCGTTCGCGTCCGGACACCACAACTGAAAGGTCGCGCTCAACTGATCACCCATCACGCGCCACACGCCGAGCGGTCTGACGTTCGGGCCAACGTCTTCGCGCAAAACAACTCCGGTGCGAAGATCGCCCTGTTGATTGAAAATCATGTCGCGGTCGGGAAAGCCCAGAGTCGTACCCTTGGGAGACGCCATCTGTCCGTTGATCGGACTCGACACGACGATCCATTCGCCTGAGAGCGTTCGTACGCTCTGCGTAGCTGCGTTGGGTGTTCCGACTAGCGCGGACGCTGCGCAGAATACCAGGCACGCGAGAAGTCTGAATGTTCTAAACATCATCGGAAACATTGATACTCTAATGAAATAGCAAGCGACGACCGCAGTCAAGGGTTCACGGAACGATGCTACGGCCAGTGCCTTCTGGCGGCGCACGCGAGAGTCCTTGAGCCGGCAATGGAATGCTTACATATTCTGCCGGCTCGGCATTTGTCGCAGCGTGTAACCAGGTCGTGACGCCGAACGTTTATCGTTGTGCTGCTGGTCGTTCGATTGACCAGCCTTTCTATTTCAAATCGATGGAGGTTAGTTTATGAAATCAAGAATCGCTTTTGTTGTACTCGCGCTCCTTGTATTGTCTGCGTTTTCAGTTTCGGCTCAGGACACTTCGGTTGGCTCACCACGACTGGTTACCGCGTCACTCGAGCACTCGTTCGGCGCGGTCAAGCCGGGCACGCCGCTCACCTACACGTTTCAGATCAAGAACGAAGGTAAAGCGGCCCTCGAGATCAAGAACGTCGCTCCGTCTTGCGGCTGCACGACGAGCAACTTCGACAAGACGATCGCTCCGGGCAAAACCGGCGGCATCACTCTGGCCGTCGAGAAGACCGATGGATACAAAGGCGACATCACGAAGACGGCTACTGTCACGACGAACGATCCCGATCATCAAACATTCATACTGACTCTGAAAGCGACCTTCGGCGCGGAGTAAACCGCTTGCGAGTAAATGCACGATGAAGGCCGGTTAAGAGGGCCGGTGCTCTCCGCGGGCTGCAAACCCGTTGAGGACACTGCAAAGTGTCCCGGTCGGTTCAACTCCGAACCCGGTCTTGCTTTACACCGCGGCAGAAATCAGAGTCGCTCTTGCAAAGTTGTTTCCGCCCTCAGTTAGCCTTGTAGTAAGATCAAGGCCGAATGATCCGAGCCGTACAGTCCCGGTCTAGTAAACTGCGCGTCTTATGCGCGGCGCTTTTCCTATTGGTCGCGTCCGTTTCAGCGCCGATTGCGCTCGCAACTCAAACGGCGGACACGTGCGGAATGGCTTGCTGCGTGAAAGAGGGCCATTGCTGTTGTAGTCCCCATCACGCGTCGGTCAAAGGCCAGGTCTCCGATGCCAGCTCGCGCATAGGCGAAGCTGAGCTTACAACTTCATGCCCCGAAGGCTGTGCTACTCCGCTTCGGCCGGCGAGCTCGCTTTTTCGCGATTATCTTCGTACGGGCGCTCAACAAACATGTGACGACGGGCCGCCGGTGATCTTCCGCAAGGTGGTTGTCTCCGCTCGCGATTTCGTCGAGTCTGGTTCATCCGCTCCTCGGGCACCTCCTGTTTCTTCATCGATCTGAAAGCGTCTTCCGAAAGCTCTGTTCAACTTGAGGGTTGAGCCGCGCGTTTGCGCGCTCCGCCACCCCACGCGGTTGATCGGTGATCGGACCAAGCTAAGGCTTGCGCCACCGCTGAAGAAAGAGGAGAGGACATGAGTGTAAAGCGAGGTTTGTCCCTGGCTATTCTGCTGTTGTATTGCTCCGTAACGGCCGGTGCGTCCGTCCTGGGCGACGTTCGAGGCGTCGTGCGCGATCCACAGCAGCGCCTGATCAAAGATGCGAAGATTAC
>JADGNW010000294.1 GCA_017883315.1 Blastocatellia bacterium
AAGACTAGTGTGACACCAGGAGAAGAGAAGCGGGCTCTAACCAATTCGCTCGATGTAGTCGGTGACGTGCTTGCCCATTTCCTCGGTGGTGACGAACTGCTGGTCGCCGCTCGCAAGATCGCGAGTGCGATGGCCCGCCGACAGTATTTTCTCTACAGCGGTCTCGACTGCGGCGGCCTCGTTATCGAGTTGAAATGAAAAGCGGAGCAGCATCGCTGCGGAGAGAATCGCTCCGAGCGGATTAGCGATGCCCTTTCCGGCGATGTCGGGCGCGGAACCGTGCACGGGCTCATACAATCCGACTGGCCCGCCAATGCTCGCCGATGCAAGCAAGCCGAGCGAGCCGACCACGGCACCCGCTTCGTCCGACAGAATGTCGCCAAACATATTCTCTGCCAGCATCACATCAAAGCTCGCCGGCCGCGCGACCAAAGCCATCGCGCACGAGTCGACGTATTGGTGCTCGAGCTTCACGTCGGGATAATCCTGCGCTACGCGAGTCACCGTCTCGCGCCAGAGCCTCGAACATTCAAGCACGTTAGCTTTATCAACTGACGTCACCTTGCGCCGGCGAGAGCGCGCAAGGTCAAACGCTACGCGAGCAATGCGCTCAATCTCTGGCTCTGAGTAGCGCATTGTGTTGATCCCTTCACGAGTACCATTCACGTCCGACACATGGCGAGGCTCGCCAAAATAGAGTCCACCCAGCAGCTCCCGCACGATCAGGATGTCTGTGCCTTTGATTACTTCTGACTTCAACGGTGAAGCGCCGGCGAGGGAATCGAATAAACGGGCGGGTCGCAAATTGGCGAACGCTCCAAGCCCGCGACGAAGCCTCAGGAGGCCCGCTTCGGGCCGCAGATGGGTTGGATAATTGTCGAACTCCGGATCGCCGACTGCGCCGAGCAACACCGCATCAGCTTCAAGGCATGCGGTCAGCGTTCCTTCGGGTAGCGGATCGTTGTGCTGGCGGATCGCGCAACCGCCAATTTCTTTGAACGTGAAGTTGATCTCATGCTTAAACACTCGCGCAACTGCTTCGAGCACGCACACGGCTTCAGTGATGACCTCGGGTCCGATCCCGTCACCGGGAAGCACGGTTATTCTTATTCTCATGGGGGTTAGCTTTGCGCGGCGGGATTTACTAAGTCAACCCTGGGAGCGCAGGCATCTAAGCTAGCGTGGGGCCTGCAGGTCTTCGCAACTCAAATCTCGTCTTTCCGTCCGCAAGGCTTGCAGGCACGGATGCTTGCGCTCCCAGAGTTCTCACGATTCACACCGCCCAGCGCGAATCCTCGCCTGAGTGAAGTTGGTCGTCAGCCATCTGAAGCGCGACGCTGTCCTCGATAGCTTCAGCAGAGTGGCTGAATCCGGACGGAATGATTACGGCTTCGTCGTCACGCACGGTCAACTGGCTATTTGCAATCTGCATACGCCACGCGCCCTTGATCATCCTGATAAACAACTCTCCGGTTGCCACCTCAGCGCGAATGCGTTGACCCTTGTCCATCTCCAGTTTCAACGGCGTCCGTTTGCCGGCGGGTATCTCGTTTCGAACCGACGTAGGTGTGAATCGTCTTTCAATTGAATCCCAGCGGTACAGCGTCATCTCGATTCCTCTCTTCTCCTGCTCGTGAATCCTGCTCGTGAATATGGACAAAGAGGCCAGCCCTCGATGCAACACAGGCTAGAGTGTGTGCTGCATCGGCGGGCTGGCCGAACCACGCCCGCTCACGGACGATGGACTTAAGCTTGCCCGTGCTTGCTCCACGCTCTATGCGGCAGCCTCCTCCAACTCGCTTGTTATGATGCTAGTCAGATGATGGTCCTCAACTACTTTGATTTCGTCGGCGAGCGCAGTGAACCGCTTGTAGATGCGATCAAGCTCGCGCCGCGAAAATTGATAGCCCAACTGTTCGCACCTGAGTCCGAGCGCGTGTCTGCCCGAATGTTTGCCCAGCACGAGCGTGCTCTCGGGCACGCCGACTGATTGCGGCGTCATAATCTCATAAGTCAGCCGGTTCTTGATCACTCCGTCCTGATGGATGCCCGCCTCGTGCGCGAAGGCGTTGCGTCCGACAATGGCTTTGTTGGGCTGCACGGCAACGCCCGTGACTTCGGTCAGCAACTGGCTCGCGTGGTAAAGCTCACTGGTGACGATCCCGGTTTCGAACGGCATAACATCGTTGCGAACGCGCAGCGCCATCGCGATTTCTTCAAGCGAGGCGTTCCCGGCGCGCTCACCGATGCCGTTGATCGTGCATTCGACCTGTCGGGCGCCCGCTTCGATGGCGGCGATCGTGTTTGCGACTGCGAGCCCGAGGTCGTTGTGACAATGAACCGAGATCGTAGCTCGATCAATGCCGCGGACCGTTTGTTGAATGGTCTCGATGATCCTTGTGAACTCACGCGGCGTCGTGTAGCCGACGGTGTCCGGAATGTTGACCGTGGTCGCTCCGGCATCGATCACGGCTTCGACGACCGCGCAGAGAAAATCCAAATCAGTGCGGGTGGCGTCTTCGGGCGAGAACTCGACATCATCGCAAAACGAGCGCGCGAGCCCGACAGACTCGCGCGCTTGATTGAGCGCCTCTTCGCGGGTGATTTTCAGTTTGTAGTCGAGATGAATGTCGGAAGTCGCAAGAAAAATGTGAATTCGGGGACGAGCGGCTTTTTTCACGGCCTCCCAGGCGCACTTGATGTCGTCGCGTGTTGCCCGCGCGAGTGCGGCAACGATCGGGCGGCGAATCCCTTCCGCGACCGACTGAACGGCCTCGAAGTCGCCCTCTGAAGCAATTGGGAAACCCGCTTCGATTACATCGACCCCGAGCCGGTCGAGCTGCCGCGCCATTTGCAACTTCTCAGGCAGGTTCATGCTGCACCCCGGCGACTGCTCCCCGTCTCTCAACGTCGTGTCAAATACAATCACCCGCGAATATGCCATAAGATAGTATTCTCCTCGTGGGGCTAAGGCGCACATCCTAAAGCGCGGGTTCAACCAAAGTCAAACTTATAATTCTTGGGCTAGCATTAGCGTAGGCTTATGCTATAATCTGCGCTAACCGGTGGTCAAACTATGGTTGATAGGGAGTCGAATGGATCTGTTTCAGCTTGAAGTCTTCTTGACGGTCGCGCGCGAGGGCAGTTTCTCGCGAGCGGCAGAAAAGCTTTATCGCACGCAGCCGGCAGTCAGTCAGGCGATTCGCAAGCTCGAACGCGAGGTGGGCGAGTCGTTGTTCGACCGCTCGTCTCGAGACGGGACACTTACCGATGCCGGCCAGATGCTTCAGGAATACGCGCAGAAACTCTTGAACCTGCGAAGCGAGGCTCACGTCGCGTTGAAGGAGCTGCGCGAGATGCACAAAGGCAAGCTCGCAATAGCGGCCAACGAGTTTACCTGCCTCTACCTCTTGCCCGCGCTGGGGGAATTCCGGCGGCTGTACCCTATGGTCAAGATTACTGTTCTCAGATCGCTTGCGAGCCGCATACCCGCCGAGGTGCTCAAGCACGGCGCGGAGCTTGGGGTTATTTCCTTCAATCCCGAAGAACCGCGGCTGCGATCGATCGCGGTCTATCGAGATGAGCTTGTGTTCGTAGTTAACCCGCATCATCCTCTGGCGAGAGCGAAGCAAGTCAGCATACGGCAGCTCGGCGCCGAATCATTCGTCGCTCACAATGTGCAGTCGCCTTACCGTGCAAAAGTGCTCGAGGCGTTCAAGCGTCACAAGACGCCTCTCAATATGGATGTTGAGCTACCGACCATCGAAGCAATAAAGCGCTTCGTATCACGGGGCAGCGGCGTGGCTCTAGTCCCGGGAATCTGTGTGGAAGCTGAGGTCGCGGGCGGCGAGCTAATGCGAGTGCCAGTGCGCGAGCTGCACATCGAACGAAAGCTTCGGCTGGTCTATCGAAAGAACGCTAGTCTGTCACACGCGGCGCAAGCATTCTTGAAAGTCGCTGAGGCGATGGCCTCCCGGCAAAAGGGAAGGTATCTTTATCAGCCCGAGCGCTAGACTTGTAGGGGTGGCCCGCCGTGGCCACCCCAGACTGTCTGGAATACAGTGCTTTAACGCTCTTCCACTCTGGGGTGGCCACGGAGGGCCACCCCTACAAGTGCTTGGACACACGCGCGATACGTGCAGTAGTATCTTCCGCCAGTTGGTGCCGGAGTTATGCCACGAACTCTATTCGAAAAAATTTGGGACAGTCACGTCGTTCACCGCGAACCGGATAAGCCCTCGATCCTTTACATCGACTGCCATCTGGTTCACGAGGTCACCTCGCCCCAAGCGTTCGAAGGCTTGAGAGCCGCCGGGCGCAGAGCTCGCCGTCCCGATCTGACCTTCGCTACGATGGATCACAACGTGCCGACGACCAGTCGCTCGCTCCCTATCGTAGATCCAATCGCGAAGACCCAAATCGACACGCTCGAAGATAACTGTCGAGAATTTGGGATCAAGCTTTACGGCCTGGACGATCCCAATCAAGGAATTGTTCACGTGATCGGTCCGGAACTCGGATTGACTCAGCCCGGCATGACAATTGTCTGTGGTGACAGTCACACGTCAACTCACGGAGCGTTCGGCGCTTTGGCTTTCGGGATCGGAACCAGCGAAGTTGAACACGTGCTTGCGACTCAGTGCCTGCAGCAATCAAAGCCAAAAACGCTTCTCATTCGGATCGAAGGAGGGTTGTCCTCCTGTGTGACCGCCAAGGATCTCGCGCTCTACATTATTCGAATGATCGGAACCGACGGCGCGACCGGGCACGTGATCGAATACGGCGGCGAGACGATTCGGCGCCTGTCGATGGAAGAGCGGATGACTGTGTGCAACATGTCTATCGAAGCTGGAGCGCGCGCCGGGATGATTGCGCCCGACGACACGACCTTTGCTTATTTCGAAGGCCGGCGCTTCGCTCCCGTGGGCAACGCTTTTGAAGCCGCGGTCGAGTATTGGCAAACACTAACCACGGACGAAGGCGCCGAGTTTGATCGCGCGATCGAGATAGATGTTTCATCGCTCGCGCCTCAGGTAAGCTGGGGAACAAATCCCGGGATGGTGACCGATGTCACCGGGACGATTCCTGATCCGGAAGAGATGGCTGACGAGAACTCACGCAAATCAGTTCGGCGCGCGCTTGAATACATGGACCTGCGGCCGGGAACAGCAATTCAGGAGATGAAACTTGACCGGGTGTTCATCGGCTCGTGCACGAACTCTCGCATCGAGGATCTTCGCGCGGCAGCCCGAATTGCGAGGGGACGCACGGTGAATCCCGGGGTTCACGCGATGGTCGTGCCCGGGTCACAAGCAATCAAGCAGCAAGCCGAGCGAGAAGGGCTTGATCAGATTCTTAAGGCGGCGGGGTTTGACTGGCGCGAGTCTGGCTGCAGCATGTGCCTTGGAATGAACCCGGACATTCTTCAGCCGGGCGAGCGGTGCGCGTCAACTTCGAATCGCAACTTCGAAGGCCGCCAGGGCCGCGGCGGGCGGACTCATCTAGTGAGTCCGCAGATGGCGGCGGCGGCGGCAATAGCTGGCCACTTTGTGGACGTTCGCGAGTGGGATTACTAAAGGGCGCGTTGCTCATTTGCTCGCCCCAAAACAAAAGGGAGAATCTTGTGAAAACATTTTGCAAACCAACAGGCCTGATATTAGCGATGATATTGATGATGATGGCAATGCTTGCCGGCATTTCGCCGCGGGTGTCGGCCGGATCACGTCCGCAGGCGAAGACCGATGCTCAAGTGGTCGCACGGCTGGCACAGGTTTTGGAACGCTCGGGTTATGCCTATAAGAAAGCCGCTGACAACGTCTGGGTGGTCAGTTTCAAGGGTAAGTCGCTTGCCGACATCCAGGTGTTTGTCACTTCAGCAGAAAACCTCATTGTCATGGGTGCGGTGGTTGCGCCGAAGAGTTCGATGAAGGTTGGGCCGGAAATGATGTTCAAACTGCTGCGACTCGCTCACGACATCGATCGCGTCAAGATCGGCTTCGATGATGACGAAGATTTGTTTCTGCGAGCTGAAGTCACCGCCAAATGCTTCGACGCCGAGGAATTCAAGTCGAACATGGAGCAGGTCGCCGCCGGCGCAGATAAGATCCACGCCGCGATCAAATCTTATCTCGTGAAATGACGTTCAACCTGAGATGAATCCATTCTCGAAACATACCGGGCTGGTGGCGACGCTTGATCGCGTCAGCGTCGACACCGACCAGATCATTCCGAAGCAGTTCTTGAAGCGAATCGAGCGGAGCGGCTTCGGTGAGTTCTTGTTCTACGACTGGCGATTCGATGCCGGCGGTTCGCTCAAAGCTGACTTCGAGTTGAATCAACCTCGGTTCGCTGGCGCGACGATTCTCGTGGCCCGCGCAAATTTCGGTTGCGGGTCGTCTCGCGAACACGCGCCGTGGGCGCTTCTCGATTATGGATTCCGCTCGATCATTGCGCCTTCGTTTGCAGATATCTTCTACAACAACTGTTTTAAGAACGGGATGCTCCCGGTGGCGCTTTCGGAACAGCAAGTCGAACGGCTTTTCCAAAGAGCCGCTGCGAATATCGGATACGAATTGACAGTTGATTTGACGAGGCAGTGGGTGACCGACGATTCCGGGCTCAGGTTCAGTTTCGAAGTGGATCCGTTCCGGCGCGAGTGCTTGCTCAAGGGTCTGGACGACATCGGGCTCACGCTTCAGCACGAAGACAAGATTCGAGAGTACGAGGCTCGGCGCGTTACTTTCAGAGTGGATTGACAATGAACCGCAGATCGGCGCAGCCTTCGGTTCGCTGATCTGCGCAGACCCGCGCAACAGGGTCAGCGAAAATCAGCGGTTGGTTTTGGTTCTTTTCTCAAAAAAAAACAATGGCAGTCACATTTCCCGAACAATTCAACATGGCCACCTACTTCCTCGACGCGCGAATCGAGGAAGGACTCGGCGACAAGATCGCGGTCTATTGCGGCGCAAAGCAGTATACCTACCGTGAAGTGCAGCAAATGGCGAACGAAGTCGGCAACGCGCTGCTTCGTCTCGGGGTCGAGATGGAAGACCGCGTGCTGATCGTTTTGCCCGACTCGATCGAGTTCGTAGCGACATGGTTCGGCATCGCTAAGATCGGCGCAGTCATCACGATGGTGAACACGATTCTGCCGTCGGCTGATTACGAGTATTATCTCGACTACACGCGCGCGAAGGTCGCCGTGGTTCACGCCGACGTAATGGAGCGGTTCACGCCCGCGGCTTCAACGTCGCTTTACCTGAAGCACACCATCGTAGTCGGGACTAAAGTGTCTGGCAGCATCGATAGCCTGGAGGGCCGCTCGTCGGTCAAGTCATATGGCCGGCTGACTATGGAAGCATCAGACACGCTCGAGACGGCTCCGACGACTCGCGACGATATCGCGATCTGGTTGTTCACCTCGGGCTCGACTGGACACCCGAAAGCGGCGGTTCATCTTCAACACGACTTGCCTTACAACACCGAGTGCTACGCGAAACAGGTATTGGGCATTACCAAAGACGACATCACGCTTTCGGTGCCGAAGCTCTTCTTCGGCTACGCGACCGGCACGAATTTGCTGTTCCCGTTTGCGGTTGGTGGAGCGACTGCGTTGTTCCCGGAGCGCTCGACTGCCGAGACGATGTTCGAGATGATTCAGAAACACCGGCCGACGATTCTCACCACAGTGCCGACGATGATCAACTCGATGCTTCAAGTTGAAGGAGCAAGTTCTCTCTATGACCTGTCATCGCTTCGCTTCTGTGTGTCTGCAGGCGAAGCGCTTCCGCCCGAGCTTTACAATCGATGGATGGACACGTTCGGCGTAGAGATACTCGACGGCATCGGCTCGGCCGAAATGTTCCACATTTACATCACGAACTATCCGGGCAGTGTGGTGCCGGAAAGTCTTGGGAAGTTGGTCCCCGGCTACTCGGCACAAATCGTGGACGCTGAAGGTAAGGAAGCCGCGACCGGCGAGATGGGCACTCTTCGAATCAAAGGCGATTC
>JADGNW010000295.1 GCA_017883315.1 Blastocatellia bacterium
GCTATAGAAGCCAAGGAGGAGCAATGAACATTTGCGGGCGCGGACTGCGCGATCACATTCGACTATTGGCGCCGCTGTTCGGTCTCATCACTTTGGTGTGGGCGCTCAGGTGGGCGCTTGACGCCGCGGGCGTTTCGCCTTCTTTGGTGCGAGCCTTCAGCGTAACGGGAGCAACCGCTCTCGCGATCTTGATCGCAGTGTGGCGCATACACACACGAGGCTTCGGGAGCTATCCGAACGTGGTCGTTGCGAGCTTGCTGCTTATCGTCTTCGAACAAATGCTGATAGTGATAGCCATAGTTTTCGCGGTCGTGAGCAAGATTGAGAATGTATTCACCGAGCCTGAGTTCTCGATGCCCAATGATCCTCACCACCTCAAGCACATCTTCGGTCACCTCACCTTTGGAATAGGAGCAGGCATGTTATTCGGAGCGGCAACTGGGTGCTTGATGCTGTGGTTGCTGAAGAGGCTCGTGCCTCGCGACCGCGCGGCGACTTTGAATTAGAGGTAGTTCTACCAGCTTCTGATGTCGCGTGCGAATGATCCGAAGCCATCAGGAAAACAGCGCTCGAATTCGTCGAGGATCTGAACCAACCGCCGTGCTTCCTCCACCGCACGCGCCATCCTCACCGATTGCGCGGGGCGGTCTGTGCCATAGACATCCCGCTTGAGTTGAATCCTGAGTGTTCGCGTCCCCGCGTCCGGTCTCTGAAGTAACGTCGCTTCAATTGCACGAGGGTCGAGTCCGCATAGCAGCCATGCTTCGAGTGCGGGAATGGCAAGACCAAAAGCTGTTTTGAGCGGCGCGCGGTTCGGAACCTCAGTGAGACCATTCTGGACTTGATCAGCAACCAACCGCAATTTGCACAGACGGCATCCTTCGTTTGCGCCATCGTGCGGAACGTGCGCCAAGCGGTGAGGAGCGGAATCGTCGGAGTCCACGATTACGGCAAGGGCGTCAGCATCGGTGTGATAGTGGAGGTTTCTCAGAACGGTCGGCAAGATGCCGAGAAGAGGGGACCATCCGCGAGCACGCAAGAACGGTGGATCAAGGTGGTCGGTCTGAGTTCCAAGGATGCCGTCAACTAGAATGCGTACCGCTGCCTCGTCCTCTGGAGATTCGCTGAGGACGACGAGCTTCATGGATGAGAAGGCACTCCCCCAAGAACGCCGCTGTACCAGGCATCCCCGAGTTGTGCGTCGCCAAGTATTTCGTCGAGATCCTCTCGGTCGGAGAGCCGCTCGAAGCGCACTTCCAGCCCCAGCTTGTCCGCGATGACTACCTCTTCGGGATGGTCTTTGAACAGATCCAGGAAGTAGGGCGAGTGTGTGGTCGCGATAACCTGAACCGGATCGCGCTTCTCTCCGTAGTTTTCGGGATAACTAAGCCGGTAGATAGCATCCCGGATATCGCGAAGCAGCCTCGGATGAATACCACGATCTGGTTCCTCTAAACAGAGGATTGGTGGGGGATCTGGAATGTAGGCTAGTGTGAGGATAGCCAGCGCTATTAGCGTTCCCTGTGAAAGTTCGGATGCTGGGATCTTGTGTTGACCTTCGCGCGTTCGCAGCAGGAAGGATCGTTCACCACTTGATGGAGTCTCAAACAGAATGCGCTCAAACTCCGGAAGCCAACGGCCCATTTCTCTATTAAGCGCCTCGAATCGTTCTGGCTCGCGGTCGCGAAGTTGGTCGAGAACTCCGGCAAGGTTGCGGCCATTCGGGCTCAACGCCATCAGTGGTTGCAATGGTGTCGGAGCGGCAATAGAGGGTGCGTCGAACGAGTAAATCCGAACCGCGACCAAAATGTTGTTGAGTTCGCTGTTCAAGCGTTGGACTACATCAGGTTGGAGTCCTTGCCTGAAGTTCGTGTGCTTTTGATGCCTCCCTGTTGGCGTCCATGTGGCGTGGGTTTGTATTCCTGTAAAAGCCCCATCCCAATGCAGAACCACCTCCACTTTTGCGGAGCTATCGACTGCAAGACCAGCGGTAGTAATCTTGTTGAATTCGAGCAATCCCATATTGCCCGCCGCGAGTAGTGCCCACAGGGCAGTACTCTTGCCGCTTCCATTTGGACCGACAATTAGCGTGAAGCGTCCCAAAGGAAGCGTCGTGTCTTGCAGGGCTTTCAGGTTGCGGAACTGTACGGATTCAATCATACGATCTCCATCTGGCCTGAATCGTAGCACAGGGCTTTCGTAAACCCAACGATCATCGATACCGTATTCTTGCGATATCAGGACCTCTCTACAGAATCAACATCGCGTCGCCGTAGCTGTAGAAGCGATACTCATTTTCGACCGCGTGCCGATAAGCCCCAAGCATCACCTCGCGTCCCGCTAGTGCGCTCACCAGCATCAAGAGCGAAGAACGCGGCAAGTGAAAATTGGTGACCAGACCACTGATCACCTTGAACTCGAACCCTGGATAGATGAACAAATCGCTCGTAGCGGAACCTGGTAGGACAGATGCAGAGGAGCGCGGGAGCTGAGGAGCAGAGGCAGCGGCGCACCCATGCACCTCTGCCCCGCCGCTCCTCTTCTCCTCTGCACCTCTGCCCCCCTGCTCATCAGCTCTCCGCCTCGCTGCCGACTCGATCGCGCGAGTTGTAGTCGTGCCTACAGCGATCACTCGACGGTCTTCGATCAATGCACGATTGATTGAGGCAGCGGCCTCTTCACTGATTGAATAGGCTTCAGGTTCAACACGGTGATCTTCGACTCGCTCAACTCGAACCGGTTGAAACGTGCCGTAACCGACGTGCAGGGTAATCTCAGCGACCTCGATTCCGCCCGCCTGCAAACGGTCCAGCAACTGCGGGGTGAAGTGCAGACCCGCGGTCGGCGCCGCGACCGCTCCACGTTCGCGAGCAAACACAGTTTGATAGCGCTCGGCGTCGAGGCGGTCTTCTTCGTCGCGCTTGATGTAGGGCGGAAGCGGCGTGCGTCCGATGCGATCGATGATGTCGTCGAAGTCGCCTGCCGTCTCGAAGCGAACTATCCGCCGGCCAAAATCACGCCACTCGATCACTTCAGCGGTGAGCTTGCCGCGCGCGAACTCAACACGCGCGCCCGGAAGCAGTGATCGGCCAGGCTTCACCAGCGTTTCCCATACGAGCGGTTCGATGCGGGCTACAAGAAAGACCTCTACGTGTCCACCAAGCACCGTGTCGCCGCGCGCAGTCTTTCTCAATCTCCTGCCGATGAGCCGCGCGGGAAACACTCGTGTGTTGTTGAGCACGAGCAGATCGCCCGGCTCTAGAAACGCAGGCAGCTCGGCAAAGGTCGTGTCCCTCAATGCGCCGGTCGCGCGATCGAGCACCAGCAGCCGCGAGGAATCTCGCCGCGAAGAGGGCTCTTGCGCAATCAAACGTTCAGGAAGCTCGTAATCAAACTCAGAGACAAGCATGAGGAATTGCGGATTTCGGATTTCGGATTGCGGATTTAGAGAAGACGCTCTGTCGATCCGCAATCCGCGAACTATATTTGTACGGCTGGCTGCTCATCATCAGCATACTGGACTCTTCTCTCCGCAGCGATGAAGAGATGATCGCGGTGCAAGAGCGCTGTGAATTGAGCGCCGAACAGCATGATCACGCTCGAGAAATAAACCCAGGTGAACAACGCTACGGCCGCGCCTATCGAGCCATACAATAAGTCGTAATGAAAGTATGGCAGCAAGAACGCGAAGCCGAATTTCGCCGCTTCCCACAAGACTCCAGCAAGCACCGCGCCCGGCAGCGCTTCAGTAAAAGACACGTGCGTGTTGGGAAGAACCTTGTACAGCACGGTGAACAAGATGATCGTTACGGTGACGCTTGCGAGAACAAAGACTGTCTGCCACGCCAGTCCCGAAAGCGCAGCAAGCCACGGCCCTTGACTGAGCGGAATTCGAGCTGCCGCCGCTCGCACACCGGTAACGAACGCAGTGAACAAGGCGAGCCCGGCGAGAAGCGCCCATACACTGCCCATCACAGCGAAGTTCACTACACGCCCGCGCAGGAACGATCGAGGATAAGTTCCCCAGACTCGATTCAGAGCCTTTTCAATCACGGTGAACATCCACGACGCCGCCCACAGCATCACGCCCAGGCAGCTCACGATGATGCCGGTCGAGATTGTGGATATGGACTCGAGGTTCTTTCTTACGAAGATCTGCGCGCCGGGCAGAAACGCGAGGACCTGACCGATGACGTACTTCTCCACAGTCTCCGGTCCGAACACTCGGTTGCCGATCGCGAGCAGAACTAGAAGCGTGGGAAAGAGCGCGAACATCGAGAAGTAAGAAGAGGCCGCCGCCGCAGTCGTGAGGTCGTTGTCCATGAACGACATAAGACTGCGAGTCAATATTCGGCGTCTGTGAGACTTCGTCGTCATCCCTGATCGCGCTTAGAGTCTGGAGAGTCCACTGGAAGAATTCTAGGGGCTCTCCGCACCGAAGGCAAAGAAGCGAATAGTCATTGGTCATTGGTCATTGGTCAGTCATTCTAGCCAGCAGCTTGCAACTGGTCACTGGGCACCCTTGTGCTAAAATCTGCGGCGATGCCGACATTCGACGTGGCTATTGTGGGAGCGGGAGTAATGGGCTTGGCGGCGGCGTGTGAACTCGCTCGCGAAGGCGCGTCGGTCGCGCTCATCGATCAATCGTCAGTACCTAATTCACAAGGCGCTTCGTTTGATCACTCGAAAGTTTTCCGCTTCGCATATCCTGATCCGTTTTACGTCGAGCTGGCGGTTGATGCGCTCGCAAGATGGCACGCGCTCGAAGCGGACACCGGCGTGCGGCTGGTCACTCAAACGGGCGCGCTATTGATCGGTCAGCACCGGCCCTCTTTCGAGACCGAATGCTACGCAGCTCTTCGATCGCGCGGTCTCGAAGCGGAGATGCTCAAGAGCAACGAGGTCGCCGAACGATTCCCACAATTCAACACCGACTCGTTCGGTTACGGCGTCTACGATCCCAGCGGCGCAATCTTACACGCTGAGACTGCCGTGCGCGCTTTGGTAGGTCTTGCGAGACAGCGAGGCGCTCAGATGACCGAAGGCGAGCGAGTCATCGGCGTCGAGAACGCGGCCGACTCTCGCGTATCGATTATTACCGAGTCTGGAAGGGCGATTTCGTGCAAGCACGCGATGATTGCGTCTGGACCGTGGTCTCGAAAGCTCTTGCCGTTTCTTGCGGACAAGCTCACGACGACGCGCCAGGAGATCGTGTATTTAAAGCCGCGCTCCGAGCGTGGCCGCTTCGAGTCAAACGCCTTTCCGATCTTTATTGAGCTTGAGAGCGGCTTCTACGGTTTCCCGATTCACCAACGCGGCGCGATGAAGATCGCCAATCATCACAAAGGCGTTGAGGTTGACCCCAATTCGAGAGACGACCACGTAAGCCAGCAGTTCCTTGATACGTGCCGCGCGTTCTTCGCCGAGTTCATACCCGCGCTCGCGGATGTGCACGTCGCAGAAACGCGAGTCTGCGTGTACAACAACACGCCGGACGATGATTTCATCGTAGACTGGCACCCGCGGGCTGATGGTGTCTTGGTCGTAACGGGCTTCTCGGGTCACGGTTTCAAATTCGGCCCAACGATCGGGCGAATCGCCGCAGACCTCTTGATTTCCGGACGAACGTCTTTCAACATTGATCGCTTCAGTTTGGCTCGATTCAACAAAACTTAGAGGTGAGCGATGAACATCTCATCTGATGGCGCTGCAGTGATCGACGCCGGCGAACTAACACAACGTGAGGGCACACGTCGCTATCGCGTCCCCATCTCGCGAGCGACGGGCGCGCGTGATATCGCGCAGTATGTCCGCCGCTACTCCGAGGGCGTCTCGGGCGCGCGGCGCAATACCGTTGGCGAAGAAGTGATCTATGTCATCAATGGTACCGGCACGTGTTACATCGATGGATATAGCTATTCGATCGAACCGGGCACAGCGGTCTACATTCCGCCGGGAAGCGTCTACCAGATTGAAAACCTGGATGAGCGAGGCCGCGGCGTGCCCGATATAGAAACAGTCAGCGTCTGTTGTCCGGAGGATGAAGACGCTCAAGTCGGCATTGCTCCGATCGCGAGACCGCCGCAGGACACGAAACCGTTTCGCACGGTCCGTGAAAACGAGCGCGAAGTGATCCAAACCGGTGATCGGACGTTCAGGCTTCTCGTGAATCAGGACCTGGGAGCGCGCCGCGTGACTCAGTTCGTCGGAGTCATCCCGCACGGACGCGCGCCAATGCATCATCACCCTTATGAGGAAGCGATCTACATTATCGAAGGCGAGGGCCGCGTTTGGACCAGTGATGGCGACGCCAGGTTCAAATCAGGATCGAGCATCTATCTTCCGCGCGGCGTGAGCCACTGTCTTGAGAATACCGGCACGAGCAACATTCGATTGCTTGGTGTGTTTCATCCTTCCGGCAGCCCCGCCGTGCGGTACGACGATTAATCGGAAGAATCATGTAGGGCCGGCGCTCTGTGGCCGCCCCTTGTAGGAAGGTGCGGGCAGTCACCAAAGTGGGGCGGCCACGGAGGGCCGCCCCTACATGATTTTAGAAGGTGGGCCGATCTTGCGGAGGCTCGGTCGTGTAGAAGTCTTCGTAGAATCGCCGGCTGTAGTCTTCAAGCAGACGCTGAATTCGATCGGGGTCTTTCGATGCGAGAACCAGTCCAGCATGGTGACGGTTATTCAAACGGTAGACGATCTCCGGATCGTCATACGCCGAGGTGTCCGGATGTTCTTGCCGCGCCAGCGAGATGATCACTCCGGCGTACTCGTCGTGATGCGGCGGCAGCTCGTATGAGCCTTCTTCGCCGGCGATCTCGATCTTCGCCCATTCGGCCCATAGGTTGAGTCCGGTGGCTGCTTCGACGGCTTCGGCGATGTTCGCGCCCCCGACTCGCGCCGCCGTTTCGAGAAAGTAGAATCGCCCATCGCTACGAGCCTTGATGAACTCGGTGTGCGTGACTCCGCGAACGAGCCCGAGCGTCTTTATTATTTCCCGGTTAAGCAAGTCGAGTTCTTGCGCGTCAGCCGAGTCGCGAGGGATCTTTCTCGTCGTGAAGATGCCTCCAAGCGAAACATCCATAGGCGGGTGCCCGTACTTGTGCGGGACTGCGAACAGAATCTCTCGCTCGAAAACGATCGAGTCAACATGATAGATATCGCCCGGCAGATAATGCTCGAGAATGTAGAACGATTGCCGGTCGCCGAGCGCTTCAAGCAGCGGCCACAGCTCATCCGGCCTCGCGATCTTCTTAATGCCCATTGAAGCCGCTTCGGAGCGAGGCTTAAGGACCCACGGCGGCTCGACGCGCGACATGAATTCGCGAAGGCGATCGTAGTTCAAGACGTGAACGAAATCAGGAATGAGTATTCCTTCGCTGTGTGCCTTCACGCGCATTGCGAGCTTGTCGCGGAAGTAGCGTGCGGTGGTGTCGCCCATGCCCGGTATTCGCAAATGCTCGCGCAGGAACGCCGCCGTTTCCTGATCGTACTCGTCGATCGGCACGATGCGATCGATGACCTGGTTGCGAGCGAGATAGCTGACACTTTTGATAATGTCGTCGCGCGAGTAGCCGGTGGGCAGGTAGAAGACTTCGTCGATGGCTTCCCGAGGCCAGTTCGCGTCTCGAAGTTTTTCAACGGTAATCAGGATGACGCAACAGCCCTGACGTTTGCACTCGCGAAGAAAGGCTTCGCCCTTCTCGTAGCTCGCCAGACAGAGCATTGTTAGCGGATTCTGATCGGACACGGCGCGCTCCTTTCCAGTTGCGCGATTATATAGTGGGCGCGGCTAGCGCGGTAGCCTGCGGGGGGTTTATGGATGCGCCGCTTCCTCGAATACCACCCACGGCAGTGGGTGGATTGTTCAGGCCCAGCCTACACAGGGCGGACCCAGGGATTCCTGTTTTTCATCTCCTCTGTCCCCTCGCCGGGCGAGGGACAGAGGAGATGAAAAACAAATGGCTGGCGGCGGCTACCGTAGGCTAGGCTTGAACTATCCACCCACTCCCGTGGGTGGGATTCTTTGCATGCCCTCAGCGAATCGGTTAGCATTCTGACCGTGCGAAAGATCGTCGAGTGCATACCGAACTTCAGCGAAGGCGGCCGCATCGAAGTCATCGACCAAATCGTCGCCGCCATCAAATCAGTTCCCGGAGCGGTGTTGCTCGACCGGGAATCGGACCCCAATCACAATCGTTCTGTCGTCACGTTTGTTGCCTCGCCCGAGCGTGTAGTCGATGCCGCCGTAGCCGCGGCTAAAAAAGCGGCGGAACTGATTGATTTGAACAAGCACACCGGCGAGCATCCGCGCATGGGCTCGACCGACGTAATTCCATTCGTGCCCATTTCCGACGTTACGATGGACGAATGCGTCGCGCTCGCTCGATCCTGCGGTGAGCGAATGTCGAGCGAGCTTGGCATTCCGGTCTACCTGTATGAAAAGGCCGCGACCAGACCGGAGCGTGAGAATCTGGCCACCGTTCGCAAGGGTCAGTTTGAAGGCATACGTGACGACATAGCTAATAACGAAGCTCGCCGGCCTGACTTCGGTGAGCCGCGGGTTCATCCGACCGCAGGCATAACTGCGGTTGGGGCGCGTCCGCCGTTGATAGCGTACAACGTGAATCTGGGCACCTCTGATATTGAGATCGCCAACAAGATCGCCCGCGCGGTTCGTCATCAGTCCGGTGGCTTGCGTTATGTGAAAGCGCTTGGATTCGAGTTGAAGGACCGAGGGATCGTGCAGGTGTCGATGAACATGGTCAACTACGAGGGCACCCCGCTGTTCCGCGCATTCGAGATGATAAAGCGCGAAGCCGAGCGCTACGGTGTGGCGATCGTTGGGTCAGAGATCGTCGGGTTGGTTCCGCAGCATGCGCTGAACATGGTTGCGGACTTTTATCTGCAGCTTGAAAAGTTCAGCGAAGATCAGATACTCGAACACAGACTTGCGGCAGCAATGGAGGAAGTCGAAGCATGAGCGAGGCTTCACAGGCAGATTCGAAGTCGAGTCTTTCACAAAGCATCGGCAGCTTTGCGGAGCTTGTTGCAGAGGGCACGCCAACACCCGGCGGCGGCAGCGTCTCGGCTTATTGCGGCGTGCTCGCTGCATCGCTTGGACAGATGGTGTGCGCAATAACGATCAGTAAGCCAAAATACGCTACGGTAGAGCCGCGGCTTAAGGAGATTGCGTCGGAGCTCGAGCGAACAAGCTCGCGGCTTCGTGAATTGATTGCTGAAGACGCAGCGAGTTTTGAAGCCGTGCTGAATGCTTATCGCCTGCCAAAAGACACCGAAGAGCAAAAGGAAGAACGAACGCTTGAGATTCAGAAGGCGCTTCAATGCGCGATCGCCGTTCCGTTAGAGACAGCCGAGCGCAGCCTCGACGCGCTGAAGCTGCTTGGCGAGCTTGCTGACATCGGCACTCCAAACGCGTTGTCGGACGTGGCTGTGGGCGCTCAGCTCGCGCAGGTCGCGTTGAAGGGCGCGTCTTACAATGTTGGCGCCAACCTGGGTTCGATCACCGACAGCGAGTCTGCGGAAAAGACCCGAGATCATATGGACGCCATCATCGAGCAGTCGAAGACAATCGCAGAGAGAGTCGATGAGAAAATAAAAACGCAACGATGAACCTGTTGGGGCGGCTCTCGGTGGCAGCCCCATATTGAGAACCATGCGCACCTTACAACGAAGGGCGGCCACGGAGGGCCGCCCCTACATGGTCGCTATATGGCTGCACATTATAAAGACATTCAGTTTGCAATCACCGACCGCGTAGGGCGCATAACCTTCTCGCGGCCGCCGTTGAACATTCTGACGATCGCAATGATGAAGGAGATCGTCGATGCGATCGGCCAGGTCGGTCAGTCATCGGACACGTGCGCAATCGTATTCGCGGCGTCGCAATCGAGCAGAGCTTTTTGTGCGGGCGTGTCCATCGAAGAGCACAAGCCCGAAACGGTTTACCAGATGCTCGATGAATTTCATTCGATCTTCCGCGCGCTCAACGCGGTATCGAAGCCGGTGGTCGCGTTGATCGGCGGCGCGGCTCTGGGAGGTGGGTGCGAGCTTGCCGCCTTCGCCGACATAGTGATTGCCAGTACGTCGGCGCGCTTCGGTCAACCCGAAATAAAACTCGGAGTCTTTCCGCCGGTTGCGGCTGTCGTGCTGCCGAGGGTGATTGGGGAAAAGCGAGCCCGTGAATTGATACTGACTGGAGAGCTGCTGACTGCCGAAGCCGCGCAGTCGATGGGATTGGTGAACCACGTCGTCGCAGAGAATGCACTCGAGGCGAAGGCTGAGGAGCTGCTCGCAGTATTCCGGCAGATGAGCGTGCCCGGGCTCGAGATGGCTCGCCGCGCGATAGTTCAGACGTGGGGGCTCGGTTTCGACGAAGCACTCAAACGCGCCGAAGACCTCTACCTGAACGAGCTGATGTCATTCAAAGATCCGCACGAAGGCGTTGAGGCTTTCATTGCAAAGCGCCCGCCAAGGTGGAAACACAAATGAAA
>JADGNW010000044.1 GCA_017883315.1 Blastocatellia bacterium
CAGGCGCCTCCAACGTTGTCTGCTGTTGATCACCTTGCTACCGTCTTCCCGAGAGCATCTCGTTTGTGACTCGCGTGTTCTCTTCGATGTCCATGAACACGTACATCCACTCCGCGTACGCGTACAGAAAGATGAAGACGAACACGCCGTAGACGAGCATGAGCAAGCCGGTCAATGCGCCGCCCAGGAAGGCTGTCGGACCGAAGTCGACAGAGGTATTCCCGACTGACCCGCGGGAGCTTGCTGCCGCGCCCGCTATAAACATGACGACTCCTGCTATGACCAATATACCTCCGGCAAGAAACGCAAACACTTTCATCAAAACAGCGATGAAGCGGAGGACCTTGTACTTCTTCTGAACCGTGGGCAGCGCACCGCCCGCGTAGTTGGAGGGAGCATTCATTGCATTCATTACGGGCCACGCCTGTTCGGGAGCCGATGGCGGCGGCGGCGCAAGTGTTGTCCCACAGCTTCCGCAGAATTTTGCGGTTGGTGGAAGTTCCGCGTTACAAACTGGACATTTCATTTTTGAGCCTGCTCCTTTCTATCTTTGATCTCGCCTTACCTAAGCTGCCAACATGTCGTTGGATGGCTGACACGATAGTCCCGCTTGTCGACGAAATCAATGCGCCCGGTCCGCAGGCGATTCGCTTGACCATCTCCTGGCCGCTTCGTATGATGTTCCGTGCTCTTAAGACCCGTTGACACGGCGTCATTTCCTAAGGCCGTCCCCACGACGCCGTGCTCAGTCAATCAAGATCCAAGACAGGAGAATCCACCATGGTAACTGAACAGGAACACGGCACAATTGTATGGCACAACGGGAAGCTGGTCCCGTGGCAGGAAGCTACCATCCACGTGATGTCTCACGTAGTCAACTACGGCTCGTCCGTCTTTGAGGGTATACGCTGCTACGACACGAAGCGTGGCTCGGCAGTGTTCAGACTCGACTCGCACATCGAGCGATTGTTCAACTCAGCACACATCTATCGAATGCAAATTCCATTTACATACGAAGAGATCGTAGACGCGTGCTGCCGGCTGGTGACTGCTAACGGATACAAAGAATGTTATCTCCGGCCCATCATCATTCGAGGTTACGGCACGTTCGGAGTGGATCCGTTTCCGTGCCCAATCGAAAGCTACATTTGCACGTGGCAGTGGGGCAAGTACCTTGGTCCCGAGGCGCTCGAGCAGGGCGTTGACGTCTGCGTATCAAGCTGGACGCGCATTGCACCCAACACGCTTCCATCGATGGCGAAGGCGGGCGCAAACTACATGAACTCGCAGCTAATAAAGATGGAAGCGAAGCTGAACGGCTACGTCGAGGGTATCGCGCTTGACCCTGAAGGCTACATCAGCGAAGGCTCGGGCGAGAACATCTTCCTGGTCAAGGGGGGAACTGTGATGACCCCGCCGCTGTACTCGACGATCCTACCCGGAATCACCCGAGACTCGGTGATTAAGTTATGCCAGCGAATGGGAATTCCGGTGCTGGAGCGAGCTATTCCGCGTGAGATGCTTTACATTGCCGACGAAGTCTTTTTCACCGGCACCGCTGCCGAGATCACTCCGATTCGTTCAGTCGATAAGGTTCAAGTCAGCACGGGCCGTCGCGGTCCAATCACAGCGGAGATTCAAAGGCAATTCTTCGACATCATCACTGGCGAAGCCGACGACGTGTTTGGCTGGCTCACTCCCGTCGCGGCGCCGAAAGCCGCAGTTCAACACGAGCCGCAGTCAGCATGATTCTCAGCCGCAGGTCCAATGATGAACTAGCGAGAGTTCCGATTTCACCTGGCTCGAATCAAAACAACGCAGTTGTAGAGTAGGAACAAACAGGGAGTGAAGAGCGAGCACCGAGCTCGCTCTTCACTTTTTGCATTTGCGCAGCTTCGACCAGAAAGAATCTGGTGCTGTTCGGAACACGTGTGCCGGCAACCCTTACCGCGGCTGCATGGGGCATACGCAGTTATTGTTGTGAATGTTACTGTCGTGTAGGGAAACAAAAAGGTTTCCGCTAAACAGTATTGCTGCGTCACCGACCCCCGTGCACGGATTGACCTGTACATCAACATATCGATCTGGGTGCTTTGGATTCGGTCCTTGATCGAACAACTCGATCTTGCAGAAGTACGTAGCCACTCCGCCTGTCCCCGACAGGGTCAGGCCCTTGCTGCAGTCGTGGGCCTCGTAGGCCCCGGTAATCGAGTTGATCAGAACGAACCTTCTTGGATTGGTATCGTCCTGCACACAGTAGTCGAATTGGACGCAGAGGTTTCCTCTCACCGTGTACTTGTAATTGCAGCCGACGCCGGTGCCGGCGACGTTTGCATTGATCACTACGAAGAAAGTGGCCCCTACCGGGACGGTGAACGAGAAAGACTGGGTCGCGCTCGATCCGACGTCAGCCAGATAAAACTGGCAAACATTTGCCGGATTAAAGTTGCCTAGATAAACAACTGCATGCGCATTGATGCCGCAAGGACTCCCGACCGGGTTCGGATCGAAGGCCACCGTGACGCATTGGCTCTGGCCCGAAGCGTTTGTAAACGGATATGCATCAAAAGCGAAAGAACCGCTGCCGCTTGTTCCGGGGCAGGTGAGCTTCGGTACTGCACAAGTGCTGGCAACGCCATCGCGGAAGAGCCGGCTTGGTGTGATTACGCCACTGAATCCTGGCCGATCAGGGCTGCCGCTACCCATCACGCCGTTGACAACGATATCCGGGCACACGACTGGCTGCTGTTCAACGCCGGTAATGTTGAGCGTAATACTGCCGGTTGAGCCACCGAATCCACCCACCTGTATCTTGTAGGTGGCCCCCACGTCGGCAGTGAAACCTATCTGAGACTGGAAGCCGTTGCCGCCGCAAAAGTCATCATTGCAAGCTACATTAACGAAGCCCGCAAATGCGCATGGGGCGCCGGTGACTTTATACGCGGCGATTGCAGTGTCAGTCCCAGGGCTAGTGCAGGTTGAAGCGCTGACGTCAACCGGATTCGGTCGTGTATTTGTATAGCTGTACCAAATCGTGGCGCCAATTGAGCCGCACGGTGCTGGCTCGCTGGCTTCCGTTGTTGCGCCGACGTTGCTCGTGGTGTCGGTGAACGGTAAGCTCGCCACCGCAACGGCACTGGCGCAGTTGTCGTTTGTCGGCGCCGTGACGCCAACGGCTGGCGGTTGTTGTGGTTTTGCTTGTTTGGTCTTTGCCGGCGCATCCGACTGGGACTGTTGGGCCGGTGCCTGCACCTGCTTCTGCACATTCGCCGAGACCGGATTTTGGTGGAGCTTGGATACGACGGGAATCACCAGCAATGCCGCGACCAAGGCCACAAACAAAGGGGCTAGTTTTTGCGTGAGTCTCATGAATTTCCTCCTTAAGGATTCAAGCAGTTGGCTGTCATATTCTTTCCGGAATCTGACAGCGTAAACAATGCCGAGCGCGAGAGGCTGATAGTTAGGCTAGACACCCCCAGCAAGAGAGGGAAACAAATTCTGAAGTTGAGGCGCAAGCTCATAGGTATCGCGCTGTGGAGGGAGATGGTGCTTCTTTCCTTGAATGAGCCATCACCCCGCTAATGTGAAATCGGGCCAACAGAGCTTCTCTCCGGATTGCATCTTACAGAGCGCTGGTCGTGGCCCTTCCAAGCATCGTGGCCCCAGCGGCCATATGATATGCAACGTGCCCTTCGCATGCAAGTCGTCTGGCTACTGCGGGCGCTCAACTCGCTGTCCAGTCTTGAAAACCTTTATCGTGATTGTATACATTACTGGCCCGTGTCGAGCGCACCAAGGCTCTATCCCGACTCCGGTTTGAAATTGAAATGCTACGCCTGTTCGAGAGGAGTTTCCGTCCAGTATTGGACATCCTCGGAAATAATTGGCGGGGATGATCAGTGGTTACTCAACAGTGAAGAGCACCATCTAATCGTCACGGGAGTCCCAAATGTGATTCGTTGTGGCGATTAGTGAATTTTGATGCTAGCGGGACTCCCGCGCGTCGTGTTTCTGTTTCAGTGCGAGTGCACAGCGGTCTGCGCTCACTTTGCCCGGGCGCGATGAGGAAAGATATCCGCAGGCACCCCGGGGAAGACCGCCTGAAGTTTCTTCACGAATTCAGGCGGAGTATCTTCTGCCTCCAGAGGCTGGTCCGGGTCCTCGGGAACGATCGACAGATCCATTACCTTCCACGCACTGTTCTCTTTGTGCATAAGCGACGGACCTCCTTCGGCGACCGGCTTACCCTTGTCGTCGAGCGGCGTCACATCAACCCACGCCCAGTCGCCGTGGACCTTCAGGTAATGCACCTTGAAGATCACTTTCTGATCGCCGCGCAGCGCGTCCATGATCGCCTTACGCTCGGGGCTTCCCATTGGAGGTATGTGAGCCTTGGCAGCAGAATCACCAGCTCCCTGCGACCTCTTCTGCGTCGCTCCGGCGGCCGCGAAGGTCAGGCTGTAAGCTTGAAGACGCTCGTGAAAAACAAGTACGGTCGCGCAAACGCACGCCAACAAAGCAAGCATCGTTTTGAATGTTCCGATCACTGACTTTCTCCTTTCATGGCAGGTGCAATTGATGTTGGCGGAGCGGACTCAGCCTGGGGATTCTTGACCGCGGCAGTTGCGATCAGCGTAAGCCGATTCTTGTCCCATTTGTAATAGTAAACACCTTCGCCCTTCTCGTCTCGCGAGCCGCTGACTATCAGCAGTCTGCTGTCGATGCGAAACTGCAGAGGCTCCTCGGGTTCGCCGGTTTCACCTTCGACGAACGATCGAGGACCAACGTAAAATGGCGGAACGTACACCGCGCCGGTCTTTGCGTCGACCACGACGAACTGAACACAGCCTGCGCCGCAGCCCCATTGAACGATCGCGTAGTGGCCTGCGAAATTCGCTCCTTGTCGCGCGCCTTCTCTGATCATCGTTCGATAGCGTAGTGCTTGCGGGCTTGTGAGCTTGACCGCGGCGGGCTTGCCTTTGAACTGCTCGGCAGGCGGGACAGGGAAATCGTCAAAGCGAGATACCTCAGGTCGCTGCTTTGCATTGCCTTCAGTCGTGAAACCGCCAGAGAGCATGAGCAAAGCCATCGCTACTGTAACGTCCACAACTCTCAACATATTCGTTGTTTCCTTCCTGCCCAACTAATTGGTTTCCTGCGAAATCATAACCGTCTACGATTGAACTTGCGAGCTTATCAGGCTGACGCGAATCACCTTCGTAGATTCAGTTCGCCAGATAGAACCGTGCACTCGATGACCGTCGGCTTTCACACGTGCGTTATCAGCGCATAAGCCGCAATCAGGTCTCATCTTGACCAGGACCGACAGGGCCCAGCAGGCGGAGAAGTTGCTGCGGGATACGCTTAAGTCCCGGGCGGACACATACGGCGAGCATTACTACTATACGTCACTTACAAGAACCGCACTCGGTGAATGCTTAACTACTCAGAAGCGATTCGAAGAAGCCGAGCCGTTGCTGATTGAAAGCTACAACGATCTGAGAATAATCTGGGCGAGCAGAACCCCAGAACGCTGGCGGCGTGTTAACCACTCGTGATCTTGTACGACGCCTGGAACAAACCTGACAAGGCGGCGCAGTATCGCGCGCTACTCAACAATCTCTCGCGGTAGCGATTGCGGCGCTGCTGCTACTTTCGCTTCCACTTCGTTCCTTGAGGTGTGTCTTCCAAAACAATCCCGCGAGTCGCGAGTTCATTTCTTATCTCATCGGCTCTCGCGAAGTCGCGGTCGCGGCGAGCGGTGTTGCGCTGTTCGATCATTGCTTCGATCTCTGCAACAAACGCCGGGTCGAGCGACTCTTCTTCTTTGGGCAGTACCCCCAACACCGAATTGACTCGATCCAGTAAACCAAGCACGGCGTCGCAATCGCCCATTCCGAATTCGCCGGCGTCCATAGCGGTGTTCACATCGCGGCGAAGATCATGAACCGCGGCCAGCGCGTTCGACGTGTTTAGGTCGTCGTTCATTCCTGCTTCGAAGTTCTCGCGCGCTTGAGTCAGCGCGTCCTGCACTCGCGCATGGGTGCCAGACTCGCCTGAAAATTCGCTGGCTCTTCGACGCAAATTGCGGAGACCTTCCAGCGCAGTCTCTGCGCCGCGAAGTCCCTCCATCGTGAAGTTCAACTGAGTTCGATACGGAACCGACAACAGCAAGTAGCGAATCGCCATCGGCGAGTGACCCTTTGCCAGCAGATCGCGCACCGTGTAGTAGTTACCCTTCGACTTCGACATCTTCTCGCCTTCGACCAGCAGGAACTCAGCGTGAACCCAAAAGTGAACGAACGGTTTTCCGGTCGCGCCTTCCGATTGCGCGATTTCGTTTTCGTGATGGGGGAAGATCAGATCCACACCGCCGCTGTGGATGTCGAACGACTCGCCCAGGTACTTCATCGACATAGCCGAGCACTCGAGGTGCCATCCCGGACGGCCTTCACCGAAAGGCGATGGCCAGCGCGGCTCGCCTTCCTCTTTGGGCTCTTTCCACAGGACGAAATCGCGAGCGTCTGCTTTCTCGTATTCGTCCACGTCAACTCGAGCGCCGGAGATGTTGCCTTCAACTTTCAACCCTGACAGCTTGCCGTAGGTCGGAAACGAACCGATGCTAAAGTACAGCGAGCCTTCGCTCTTGTAGGTGTGCCCGGACTCTGCAAGGCGATTCATCAAGTCGATCATCTCGGGAATATGATCAGTCGCGCGAGGCATTACCTCGGGCTGCTCGATGCCGAGCGACCTTGAGTCTTCGAGAAAAGCCTGTGTGTAGAACTCGGTATAATCGCGAAGGCTCTTGCCCGACTGAAGCATGCCGCGAATTATCTTGTCGTCCACATCGGTTATGTTCATTACGTGATGAACTTCATAGCCGAGGTATCTCAGATAGCGGCGCAGCACGTCTACCGCGACGAACGTCCTGAAGTTGCCGATGTGACCATAGTCATAAACGGTGGGGCCGCACGCGTACATCCGCACCGTGTTTCCTTCGAGCGGAGCGAATTCTTCTTCGGCGCGGGTGAGCGTGTTCCTCAGCTTGAGCATGTTCTTGTGCGGCTCCTCAGCCGGCAATATGCGCTTCAAATCAAAGGCAGGATCGTAGCGGAGGCGTAGTATCCGTGGATACCCGTCCAATCAGCGTCATCCGTGGTAAATTCAGCACCAGTCGAGAGATTCCACCGAACTATGGACCACTGATGAAACGGATGTGACGGGTTCACACGGATTTCATGCCCGTTTGATCTCACAATTGAAGCGACTTCGTTTCTAAAAACTCCTCGAGTCCGTACCGGCCCAGCTCGCGGCCGTTGCCCGATTGCTTGTACCCGCCAAACGGAGCGAACACGTTGAACTTCCCGCCGTTGATATCGACCTGGCCAGTGCGCAGCTTCCGAGCTACTCGCTTTGCGCGCTCAACGTCGGAAGACCATACGCCGCCGGCGAGGCCATATACCGTGTCATTCGCGATCCTCACTGCGTCGTCTTCGTCCTCGTATGGAATGATCGACAGCACCGGTCCAAAAATCTCCTCGCGAGCAATCGTCATATCGTTTCGCACGTCTGCGAAAACAGTCGGACGAACGAAGTAACCTTTGTCCAACCCGTCCGGGGCTTCGGCGCCGCCGGTGACCAGAGTCGCACCTTCTTCCACGCCCTTGTTGATGTAGGTCCGAACTCGCTCACGCTGAACGTCGGATACGAGCGGACCGAGCTTGGCTTTCCCTTCACGCGGATCGCCGACGGTGAAACTCTCGGCTGCTTCCTTCGCGATTCGCACCGCTTCGTCCTGACGGTCACGGGGCACCAGCATTCGCGTGTGAGCCGAACAGGTCTGGCCCGAGTTGAAGTAGCAGTTGCTCACGCCGGCTCGGACGGCTTTCTCGAAATCGGCGTCGTCAAGAATGATGTTAGCGGACTTCCCACCAAGCTCCAGCGCGACGCGCTTCACCGTCTGCGCCGCAAGCTCGCTGACTCGCTTCCCTGCCCTTGTCGATCCCGTAAACGAAATCATGTCCACGCCGGGGTGTGACGCGAGAGATTCGCCGACGACCGGACCAAGACCGGTTACGAGATTGAAGACACCCGCCGGTAGGCCGGCCTCGTCGATGATTTCTGCGAGGATGAACGCCGTCAGCGGCGCAACTTCGCTTGGCTTCAGCACGACCGTGCAGCCTGCTGCTAACGCGGGCGCCACTTTTGCGACGACCTGATGAAGCGGATAGTTCCACGGCGTTATGCAGCCGACCACGCCGACCGGTTCTTTCAAGACAAGTGAATTCCCGATCTGTTCTTCAAACGAATACTCGGCGAGCAGCTTCGCATACGAGCCCATCACCATCGCTGGCATTCCGGCTTGAACCATCGTCGCTAACGGCAGTGGCATTCCTACTTCGCTCGCTATTATCTCCGCGATTTCGTTTTGGCGCGCGGCAAGGCCCGCCGAGATCTTCTGCAGAAACGCCGCGCGGTCAGCCGGTGATGTTGCCGACCATGAATCGAACGCAGCGCGAGCTGCGGCCACCGCGCGATCAATGTCTTCCGGCGCGCCTTCGGGTATTCGCCCCATCACTTCTTCGGTTGTCGAGTTGATCACATCGAGCATGCGCGAACCCGCAGGCTGAACCCACTCTCCATTCAGATACAATTTGTTGTGCTCTTTCACGTAGGTCGGTCTTGAAGCTGTCATTAAGCTGTCTTCCTTTTGTAGAGATTTTCTTTCAGACTCCCACAGTCTCCTAAGCCTTGAGTTTCATTGTCAAGGAACCTCGACTGAAATGAACGAGCCGCGCGATCGATTTGATCCGCGCGGCTCGTGTAACTCTCTGAATTCGATTCTAACCTTAGTTGGCTTGCTTGATTATGAGCGTTACTCTGAACCCAAGCGACGGCGCCAGACACGGAGGTGTCACCTTTGCGCAAGGAAGCTCGCCAA
>JADGNW010000296.1 GCA_017883315.1 Blastocatellia bacterium
GACTCACGCGCAAGCTTGTTCATGTCCGGAGAACCAGCGCCAACAGGACCGCGCCCGCCTAAACGCGCGCTCCAGTCGTGAACGCCGTGCAGATCAACGCCCGCGGCGAACAGATCCGAGTCTCGAGAGTGAAGCCGTTGCCCCACGCCAGCGACGACGCGAGCACAACAAAAGCGAGCGAGAATAGAATGAGTCTGAGTGGCCGAGTGTGTTTCATAATTCCTCCGATCAGAGCTGAGAATGGCGGTGACTTTGTTCGATGCGTAGGCTTATAAGCTCAGACTCAGACAGTGTCAAGCAGGCTCGAACTCCAGTGCGCCTGTTGATCGAACGCTTCGGTTGATGTAGAACTTATTGGACCTATCCGACCTATTGGACCTATCGATGGTAAGCCGAACACCCAACTCGACGGTTGACGAAGCTCAAGCTCGCCGCCTGCGACACCGGTTTCGCAAAGGCGTGTTCGTAATCCCGAGCCTGCTTACGACCGCTAATATCTTCTGTGGGTTTTACTCCGTGATGGAATCGCTCGCCGGCGCCCGAGCACTTGCCCTCGTAGGCTTGAACAATGGCTCCGAGTCCTTCGGCACTAACGCGATTGCTTCCGCGATGGAGCACTTCGATCGCGCCGCTATCACGATCGGGCTCGCGGCTCTCTTCGACTTGCTCGACGGCCGAGTAGCCCGAATGACGAACGCCACCTCCGAGTTCGGACTCGAGCTGGATTCTATTGCCGATGTTATTTCGTTCGGCCTCGCTCCGGCAGTGCTTGCGTTCGCGTGGAGCTACGGCGAGGTCGCGGACCTTCACAACGTCGGCTGGGCCGCTTCATTTCTGTTCGTGATCTGCGGAGCGCTGAGGCTGGCGCGCTTCAACGTGCAAGCGCGCCGTCCTCACCCGAACCTTCCGCCGAAGAATCCCAAGGTCGACAAGAAAGCCTTCGTAGGGATGCCGATACCGATTGGCGCCGCGATGATCGCCTCGATCGTGCATTTCAAACCCAAGCCGGTCGGTTACGCTGACGAATCTCATTTGTGGTCGCTAGCGATAGGCCCGCACTTTTATGCGACTGCGCTTCTGGTGCTGGTGGTCTTCCTGGCGTTTCTGATGATCTCGACTCTGCGCTACTCGAGCTTCAAGAACGCGGGAGTTGGGAATCGCAATCCGCGAATCTTGATCATCGGATTGGCGCTGGTTGTGATGTTGATCTGGTTTTATTCGCGTTGGTTCTTGCTGGCGATCTCGACGGCCTATGTTTCGCACGGAGTGATAATGAAGCTATGGTCCTTAATCAAGCCGCGTCGAGCTGGAACCGACCACGCGGAGTTTGAGCTGGATGCGAAGACGCGGCCATGACGTATCGTCCTAGTAACGAACTTTCCGCCTCACCGAATGAAGAATCCCATCTGCTGCGGCGTGGGAAGGAACTGTTGCTGGCGATACTGTTGTTCCGCCGCCTGCACACTTTGAATCTTCGATTGAAGCAGGCTCGCCAGATTGTCGTAGCGCACCAGCACGTTTCCCAGCCAGTAAGGCCGGTTCTCTTTCAGCCACAACTCCGAATACATGCCGCGTAGCCGCGTTGTCGCATCGCGCAGATCCTCGAGTCGCGCGTTGATGCTGGTGATCTCGTTCAGATCACGACGCACGCGCTGACCGTCGCTCATATTCAGATAAGCGTCCCAGTAGTACTTGCTGATCTCGTTTGCAAACTGAATCTTCATTCCGAGCAAGTCCAATCTCAACGCGGCGAAGATCAGATAGTCGAGCGTGTCCGCGTTCGCGCGAGCTCTGCCGCGATTGCTATAGAGCGATGCCAATGCGCGTTCGGCTGCAAGTCGTAACTCATGCGCCGCGGGCGCAGCAGTCTCAGCGGACTTCGCCCCCAGTTCGGTGAACGGATCGGTCCAAAACGCCTCGTCATAAGCTTCGCCGAGCCCCGCGCTCCTCATGAAAGTATGCGAGCGAGTCAGCTCCTGAATCGCGTCGCGAAATGTGTTGTCGTCGTTTCGATAAAACGCCCAATCGTACTTCGCTTTGAAACTCTCGATGCCGGCTTCGCCCTGCTGCCACGAACACGCCGCGCCGAACACAATCGCGGGCCAGGTCATCCCGAACAACGACTCGCCGTCATCGTCCCACGTCGTGTTGAGCATTCCAAGCGCGCCGTACTTCTGCCCGTCGCGCACGAAGTTCTTTATGTTGATGAAAGCGGTGTCCAGGTTTGGAAAGATCCGGTTCCAGTTGCTGGCTCCCGGCGCCACGAACAAATCGAGCCCCGCATCCTTATAAGGCTTTAGCATGTTGTCGAAGCTCTGCGCTGGTCCGTAGCCCCACGCAACTGCGATGACGTCCTTCGGCAGAATCTGGAGCAGTTCCGGATAGTGCATCGCAACGTCACCCCAGAACATCAACCGCTTGTTATAGGGCTTCATGATTTCGGCTACGCGCTTGAGGTGTTCGAGATAAATCTTACCCAGCCCGACTTCCTTGACTCGATCTTTGCTCTGTCCCTGGCCGAGCTCGAAAGTCTCATCCGAGCCGATGTGAAACAGCGGGCCGGGAAAGAGCGGCACAAGCTCGGCGTAAAGGTCTTTGATCAGCTCATAAGACTTCTCATTCACCGGCGCGAGCACGTGGCCGTGCGGCGTCTCCGCGAGGTCGGTGTACATCTCGTTCTTGAGCACGTGATGCAGATGCCCGAACGCCTGCTGCTCAGGAAGGATCGTCACATAGTAGCGCTTTGCGTAATCGACCAGCCCTTTGATTTCCGCGGCAGTGAGAGAGCCTTCCTTTGGTCCGATCAACGGGTGGCTTTGATAATCGAAGACGTGCTCGATGTAAAGCGAAAACAAATTCAGCTTGTAAGCCGCACAAGTGCGAATCTGTTTCTTCATGTAGTCGAGCGTCGGCACGGGTCCGCGGCTTATGTCATCGTGAACCCCGCGCCATCGCATCGTGGGCCAATCCTTGATCGCTACGGAGGGAACAGAACCTGTGATGACTTCCGATTTCACCTGTGAATACTCGGCCGAGAACCCGTGGCGCACAATCAACTGTCTGAGTGTCTGCGCACCGTAGAACACGCCCGCCCCGGTGCGAGCAGCAATGATGATTCGGTCTTTGTTTGAGTCGAGCACATAGCCTTCGTCATTGAACTTGTCGTCTATCGCAAGCTTGCTCGTTTCGAGCGTCGCGGCTAGATGCTTGTCGTCACCAACTCGAGCGAGATAGATCGCGCCTGATTTGGGCATCGAACGAGCGGTGCTGATCTTGAGCTTCAGTCCGGTCGCCGCTTCGATTTCTTCAGAGAGAGTCTCAGCGGCGGTGCGATCATCATCCGCGTGCCCGGCGTTGATAACGATGCGCGTTTTGGATGTGATGATAAACGTGCCCTCGTGCTTTTGAATCTGCTTGGGTTCGGGTACGAGTTTCAGATCTTGCGCGGCCCCCCGCTCGCAAGCAATGAAGAGCAGCAACACAGAAGCCGCGAGAGTCTTTTGTCTAACGATCATTTAGTGTCTCACCTCCGACGACCAAAGGTGTGGTGGTTTGCCAGGCCATTAAGGTACGTCGGTCGGTTGATACAGAATGATCCCTTGCGCTCTTCTCAAATCGGAATCGAGCGAAGCAACGTTGGTGATTCCGTAGCTAGACATCATTGTTGCGGTCACCGAATCGTTTGTCATTATTCCGCATGAGGAACGAATTCCTTCGCTTTTTCGAATCTGCCGTGTCGTCACAGGGTACACACGAACGTCTAGGCTACGAATCTCATTCACGCACTTGGCGTAGTCACTTAGCTGCTTGATGACGTCTGGATTCTGTTTGAGTTTTTTCGCAGGTTGGCCAGGTGTAATCAAACCCTTGGATATGGCCTCGATCGTCATGAGTCGGTGCAGCACTTCCAGAACAATGTGAGCGCCGGTTGCGGCGCGAAGTTCCTTTCGTTCAACTCGTTTCAGGAGCGTTCGACACTCTGCCGAGATGCCGCTGAAATGATAAACAAAGATGTTCGCGTCGATGAAGACAAGAGCGCCCGATGGAAGGTCATTCAAGGTCATAAGCGTCTTCGGAAAGAACCTCGAGAACCGTCGCAGCATCAGCCCGAATCATTCCAAAACTCCGGTCGGCCACGCTCCTTCGGTCACCGCCCGGCCTTCGTTTGGTTGGTTCCGTCGCAGGTTTGCTTGCCAAGCCACGCAGGAAGTCAACGACCCGATGCTTGGCCTGCTTGGGCAACTGTCGGAGAAGCTCTTCGATTTGTTGATCTGGCGTCATGTTGTTTTGCGCTACTTTGCGTCCGGTTTTGAAATCGCAACACAAATATACTGCTGTCGATTCGGCCAGAGCAAGAACACTCAGTAGTGTGCGAGCCGACTACGTAGTCTTCTTCGGCTTACTCGGTTTCAAATCCAACTCGGAGTCTCCGGTGAAGAACCCGAGATGCCTCTCTTGGGTTGCCATCTTTCGGCCATAGATGTCCTCGTATTTCAGCGTAACTATTAATTTGCTCAGGGCGATCCGCACATCATCTCTAAATGACGCGAATCGCTTATCGTCTGGATCACCTTCCAATTGTATGATAATCGCCTCTGTGTTGGGGGCTATGCACCAGCCATCGATAGATGGAGTAACCTAAGCAACGCAGGAATATTACATACCGAACACTCGGCCGGAGTCTTTTATTCAGACAGTAACATGCTCCCGAGAATCTCATTTCGCATCCGGAGGTACTGCATTCGAATTGCCATTGATAAAGCGATCGAACCAGTAGATCTGCCAATTCAAACTCTCGACCAGATGCCTGGGTTCGCCGGTGCGAGTGAGATTGTGATTCTCGCGCGGAAAGAAAACGATCTCGGTCGTGACGGCGAAGTGCTTCAGCGCGCGGAACCACTGCTCGCCCTGCTCGATCGGCACGCGATAGTCGTTGTCCGAATGCAGAATCAACGTCGGCGTCTTTACGTTCTTCGCGTACTTGAGCGGCGAGCGGTCCCAAAACATGTCGAACCTTTCGAAGATGTCGCCGCCAAAATCGCGCCTATGCCCATAGGCTCCATCGCGCGTGCCATCGTCGCTTATGAAGTTTGAGATACCGCGCAGCGTCACTGCCGCTTTGAACATGGTTGTGTGTCCGACTATCCAGTTGGTCATGAAGCCGCCGTAACTTCCGCCGGTCACGCCCAGCCGGTCGCGATCGATCCACGAATACTTCTTCAGAATCGTGTCGACGCCGTTCATTATGTCCTGGTAATCTTTGCCACCCCACTCGCCGGCTATACCCCGTTCGAACTTTTCACCGTAGCCGGTCGAGCCTCGCGGGTTGCAGTAGAACACCGCCCATCCGCGCGCGGCATACACCTGAAACTCATGATACCAATCGACGCCGTACATCCCGGCCGGGCCGCCATGAACGCTGAGGATCATCGGGTACTTCTTGCCTTCTTGCCAGCCGATCGGTTTGACAAAGAAGCCATCGACATCCCATCCATCAGCGCTCTTGTAGGGAAGTTTTTCGACGTCCTGAAGCTCGAGCTGCCGCCAGAGCCCTTCATTCAGTTTCGTGAGTCTGCGTTCGTTTTGCCCTGAAAGGTCCGCGATGTAAAGGTCATCGAGATGCTTAAAGTCGTTCGCTGCGTAGACCATCTTTCGAGTCTTATCGTTGAGATCAGCGCCTCGAACGGCGCGAGCGCCGGAAGTCACCTTCGAAAGCTCCTTCGACGCGACATCGACTCTGAACACGTGCGTCTCGCCTTTGACACCAGCCTGGAAGTAGAGCGCGCGGCCTTCTTCGGTCCAGTCTAGATCGGATGGAATGAGGTCAAGGTTCTTCGCCGCCAGCACCGCCGCAGCCCCACCCGCGCTCGGCGCGAGCCAGATCTTTGGATGCTCGTCTTCGCGCACTCGCCCGACAAACGCGATTGTCTTTCCATCAGGAGACCAGCGCGGGCTGGTGTCGCTCTCATCGTGATCCGAAATCTTCGCGAGCGGTCCGCCTTCTGCCGCGATCACCCACACATCGGTGTTGCGATCTTCTTCATACTCCTTACCGGTGCGATTTGATACAAACGCGATCCTGGTTCCGTCCGGTGACCACTGTGGATCGGTGTCGTTCCATTCGTCGCCTGAGGTGATCTGTTTAGCCGTCCCGGACTTTGCGTCAACGATCCAGATATGACTGCGGCGATCATCGAACCAACCGGTGTCGTTGAACTTGTACGAAGTGTGAGAGTAGTGACGCACGTCGCTGCGATCTCGATTCTCCGAGCGGGCGTCGCTCGGTCCCGTGCGGCTCAGACAGGCGAGCCGCTTTCCATCGAGCGACCACTGAAAACTGCTGACCCCGTTTTTGAGATTAGTGATGCGGCGCGCTTCACCCCCGTTCATCGATAGGATCCACACTTGAGGTCTGGCCTCGCTCGCAGCGGTTTCATTTGATGCGCGCGGAGCTGCGGTTTCTGCTGATGGACGCGACGAGACGAACGCGAGCCACTGACCGTCCGGGCTCCAGCGCGGGGCGTTGGCATTCTGCGGACTGGTTGTGAACTGCCAGGGCGCGCGGCTGCCATCAATTGTGGTCATCCATATTGATGAGTGACGGCGGTTCTGCTTTTGATCGACGGTTGTGACGACGTAAGCGACAAGCTTGCCATCGGGCGAGATCCGCGGATCACTGACGAACTCAAACGCGAAGTAATCTTCCGGGGTGACGCCGCGCTTGCCTTCAGCTTGCCGCGCCAAGGCGAACGTCGATAGCAGCAGAATACATAATGATAGTGATGTGACGGATAATCTGATGACGCCTTTCATGGAACTAGCTCCTGAGATTCGATTGATGAAGCGGATACGCCACGGGGGACTGCTCTGGGAGCGCAAGCATCCTTGCCTGCCGCTTCCAGGAAGCTTTCATTGCAGGCCCGCAGGCAAGGATGCCTGCGCTCCCAGGGACGCCCTTATTGCTGATGCTCCGGATGCGTGCAGCCGGTGAACTCTTTCAAGTACGCGTTGCCTTTATAATGAAGCTCTTTGTGTATGCCGATCTCGGAGGTGTAATAACCGTCCGCCGTCGCGTACTTGATTGTTCGGAAGAATTTTTCTTCGACCGTTTGAGGCGACCTCTCGTTCTTGCTGATTTCTTTCAACAGTTCGATCTGTTGATTCTCTGTCGAGTCGGCGAAGGGTTTGCCGAATCTGTCGCTGCTCATTTTGTTGATGGCCCCAAGACCTTCGCGCCAGGTTTGCTTTGTGACGTCGGGCGACTCGCTGATCACGAGATCGATGTACTGGCTGACACCCGCGGCTCTTGCGCCCGGCGAGTGCTCATCGGTAGGGATGATCCGCTCAGACATTTCGATGACTGTTCTGTTTTCTTCCTCGGTGAAGAACTTGAGCGGTTGAGCTTTCGCGGGAGCTGCCGCCTGACCGATCTTGTGCGAGTGCTCGTGCGCGGCGATCTCCTGAGCGCCGACCGAAGCGCCAAGCACGGGCAAGGTCGCGATCACACCGACGCCGGCCCCGATTGTCTTGATCGCCTCGCGCCGAGTTAGCTGGTCATTTTCGTCCGCCATCATCAAGCCTCCACTGTGTCAATTTATGAGCCACTGCCGCGCGGGATCAGTGAATTCATCCATCGTCTTCGCTGCGGATTCTCGGGCGCGCGCACGATCCTGCAAAAAGTTTGCGCCGCCACGCGTTCGAGATCGTCAAACCACTCGCTCTGAGCGAGGGCCTGACCCGCGTCATTCACTGTCAGCGCGCGACCCGGAAACTGATGCTCCCACTCGACGTGAAAAGCGCGCCCCCAGAATTCGTCTTTGCCCTTAATTTCGATTCTGATCTGTTGCTGCATAACTACTGACATCACCGTTTGAATGAGCGGTGCAAACCTATATCAGAAAAACAAACATTGTCAAACGCGCCCAAACGCGAGTTGGTTGTTTGAGGCTCCGTTGATTTTGCTTCCGTCGCTATGAAATAATGGGCGCGCCGTGAAGTGATACCTGCTACATTGAATACTCCCAATTTCGATTTCGGTACCGTGCATGTCAAGGCACCGAGGGACCTCTAATGATTCGTCCGAAACCTCATGAGCTAGTATTGCCGCGGCGAAGCGTGCCGGTGTTAGCGATCGCCCTCATACTCTTCGGTTCAGCGATATCGCTTGCGCAATCGGATGATGAGACCGCCGTGCGCGCCCTGGTCGAGAGCTTCTTCGTCGCTTATCAAAAAGAAGACTTGACCGGCATCGAGTCTCTGTTGAGCGCCAAGTCTCCCGATCTCGCCGCTACAAAGCAGAGGATTCAGAAGGTCTTCACCGAAACCGAGCAACTGGAGATCAGAGGTCTGACAATTCGCAAGCTGACTGTGGATGGAACGAAGGCGACCGCGCGCGTGAACCTCGAGATGAGCGCGATTGACCGAAAGACCAGAGCTGCCGCGGCAGGATTTGGAAAGATGGCTCTGACATTGCGCGGGGTAAAAGAAGAAGGCGCATGGAAGGTGTGGCAGTTCATACCGAGCGCCGAGGACCTCGCAGTCGCTCTCGTGGCAGCGCAAACAGACGAAGAGCGCAAGGCGCTTCTCGCGGCGGAACCGGACCTGGTGACCGTTGAGATGCAAAGAGCGGTGATCAGGCAAGGGAATCGCTACCTCGGTCAGGACGCCTACTCACAAGCGATCGCGGCCTACAATCTCGCGGTCAGTATTGCGGAGAGACTTGGTGACAAGGTGGGAATTATTCAACCGCTGAACAACATCGGTTTGACTCACAAAGCGCTGGGAGACTATGCGCAAGCCCTGGAGTATTTTCAGAGAAGTCTCAAGCTTGCAACTGAGCTGGGAAACAAGGCGCTTGTGGGGACTGTGCTGAACAACACCGGGCTTGTGCACTCTTCGCAAGGCAACTACGCTCAAGCGCTGGAAGCTTTTCAGAAAAGCCTCGCGCTTTCTGAAGAGGTTGGAAACAAGGCGGTGATTGCTCCCGCGCTGAACAACCTCGGCATGGTTCATTATCTGCAACGAAACTACACTCAGGCGTTACAGTACTTCCAGCAGGGGCTGACCCTCAAAGAGCAGTTGAACGATAAGCCTGGGACTGTTACAGGGCTGAACAACATCGGGCTTGTCTACTACGAGCAGGGTGATTTTACTCACGCACTGGATTATTACCAGAGGAGCCAGAAACTTGCGGAGGAACTGGGAAACAAGGAATTACTTGCAAGCATACTCTTGAATATTGGCGACATTTATAACTATCAAGCCAGCTACGATCTCGCGTTGAAAACCTATCAGCGGAGCCTTGCCATTGCCGAAGAGATCGGCACTAAAGACTTGCTCTCGGAGGCACTGAGTCACGTGGGAGATGCTTATTACTTGCAAGGCGATTTCGAAAAGTCGCTTCAATATTCCGAACGCGCTGGTGAAGTTGGGAAACAGATCGGCAGTCCTGAAAGGCTTTGGTATGCGCGGACTCTCGCGGGCAAAGCTCTCTTCGCCGGCAATCGGCTCGACCAGGCTCGTCAGGCTTTTGAAGAAGCCATTGCAGTCATAGAAAGCATCCGCGCCCAACTCGCGGGCAATGAGCAGCAGCAAGAACAGTTCTTCGAGAATAAGCTCTCGCCTTACCAGGGAATGGTCCAGTTGCTTACCGCTCAAAACAAAAACGGCGAAGCCCTTGCCTATGCGGAGCGCGCCAAAGCGCGAGTCCTTCTGGATGTCCTGCGCAGCGGCAGGGTGAACATCGCCAAGGCGATGACTGCCCAGGAACAAGAGCGTGAGCGAAAGCTCAACAACGATCTGGTCTCGATTCACAACCAGGTTTCCCGCGAGAGCCTGCGCCCGCGGCCCGACTCGTCTCATCTGGCAGGTCTTCATGAACAATTGCAAAAAGCGCGGGTCGACTACGAATCATTTCAGACGAGCTTGTATGTTGCCCATCCCGAATTAAGAGTGCAGCGCGGCGAGGCGCAGCCGGTGACCGCCGAAGAAATTGCAGCCCTGATGCCCGATGCCAACGGCGCGCTGCTCGAGTATGTTGTTACTGGCGAGAAGGTCTATCTGTTTGTAGCGACGCGGAGGACACCGACGAATCAGAACACGCCGGATGTGAAAGCTTACTTGATTGATATCAAACGAAAAGATCTGGTCGAGCGGGCGGAAGGTTTTCGCAAACAACTCGCCGCGCGCGACCTTGGCTTTCGGGACGCCGCACGCAGTTTGTATGACTTATTGCTGAGACCGGCGGCTACTCAGTTAGCCGGAAAGAGCTCGTTAATCGTCGTGCCCGATGACGTGTTATGGGAGCTTCCCTTCCAGGCGTTGCAGTCCGCGCAAAATCGCTTCCTGTTGGAAGACTACGCTATTTCTTATGCGCCCTCGCTCACTGTGCTTCGCGAGATGATCAAGCTGCGCAGAAACAGAAACCAGAACACCGGCAATTCTGTGAGCCTGCTGGCTATGGCGAATCCCGCTCTCGGAAGCAAGACCAAAGAGCGCGTCAAGCTCACACTTCGAGATGAGAAACTTGATTCGCTGCCGGAAGCAGAAAACGAGGTGAGGGCCCTGGCGCAGTTGTATGGCGCGGCACACAGCAGGGTCTATGTTGGTGCAGAAGCTCGGGAGGAGCGATTCAAAGCGGAGGCGCCCAAAGCCACAATTCTGCACCTGGCAACTCACGGGATACTCAATGATGCCAGTCCAATGTACTCGCAGATTGTTTTGTCACAGAACGACAGCACTTCAAGCGAGGACGGGCTGTTGGAAGCATGGGAAATCATGAAGCTGGATTTGA
>JADGNW010000297.1 GCA_017883315.1 Blastocatellia bacterium
ACCATCCGTTTAGACTCGCGACGGAAAGGCAAGCTGCTCGCCCTGGAGGTGATCTCACGCATCACCAGCGCCGATCAAAAGTGCTTCGAGATTCCAGGCACTGAAGACGAAGGGATCGATATGGAATTGGAGTTCACCGATGACAAAGGCAAAGGCACCGGCAAGCGGCTGTACTTGCAATTGAAGTCAGGCAACTCGCACTTGAAAGCGCGTAAAGACGGCGTGGAGATTTTTGCGATCAAAGAGCAGCGCTGGGTGGACTACTGGATGAAGCAATCGCATCCAGTGATGCTGGTGATTGGAACCTTCGCCGTAGACGACGAGCGCTCAATGGGCAGCCCGAAGTTGGAGTTCGACGAAGTTCGCTGGATGGAGATCAGCAGCTACCTGAAGCGCGAAAGCCAGAACGGGAAGAAGCCGGTTAAGCAAATCGAGTTCAAAGGCGAACGCCTGGACATGACCAGCGTGCGCCGCTGGCGGGATAAGGCGTTGAGCTAAGATCTGACACCGACGCCCGAGCGCATATGCGCGAGGTTTCACTCGAACTGTTTTTTGAAATCGACAAACTGCTGCTTGAGTTCCGCCAACTCGCTGCGAACTTGCGCCAGCTCTTCTTCAAGCTTTGCGATTCTTTCATTCTCCTGGCGAACCTCCAGCGTAACCGGCTCGAGTCGCGGGGCCACTTCACGCTCTTCAACTTGAACCTCTCCCGCAAGCAGGTGTGCGTAGCGCGATTCTTTCGTTCCAGGCTGACGTGGCAGCTTCACTGCCAGCGGCGGGTCGGCGGTCATCAGCGCTTGAAGCGTCAACTCTACTTCCTCGAGTTCTCTGAATTCATACAGCCTTCCCGTGCGGCCGCGAATCTCGCCCACCGTCTGCGGTCCGCGCAGCATCAACACGCACAACACTGCCACTTCCTGTTCGGCGAGCTTGAGCGCTTCAGTAAACCGGTGCTCGTACTTTGGCACTCGACCGACGCCGGTCACCATCCACGTGAGTTTTTTCTCCCGCAAGCTCTCCAGCGCTCGCGCCACCGTTCTCTCGTCGAATGAGACTACCGGATCGCGATTAGAAATCTGATTGCACGCGTTCACGAGCGCGTTCAGCGTGAGCGGATAGTACTCGGGCGTCGTGATATCTTTTTCGATCAGCGAGCCGAGCACTCGCACTTCAACTTGCGTCAATATCTGGTCCACATTGATTCCTCTTCAAAAGTGCTTCGAGCGTCGTTGAGAAGTTATATAACAAAGTCTATACTCGCTGCATTACTTTTTGTTCCGGAGGCTGCCATATGAAGGAGCCTGGTAAAGCACAAGCTAAAACAGTTCTGGTTCTTGTCGTGTTAGCCTTGATGCTCGGGAACTCACAATCGTTCCTCGCGCAACAGCAGCAGAACCAAGGCTACAAGCAGCCTGTTGACCCGGCAGCGAGGCCAAAGGTCCGGGCGATGGTAGACGCGATTAACCAGCGAGCTCGCGAACTGGGGCTGATAGCGGCCACTGATGACGATGACCAGGCTGCATTCATCCGCAGGAAACTGAACGGTCAGTTGAGCGAAGACTTCGAAAAGCTGTACTCGATCAACGTCGAGAAGATCGCCACGCAGTCATCCGCGGCCTCCTTAGACTATAAGACTCTTTCCGACGCAACAGCCGATCTGAAGAATCGCGCAACTCGCATCAAGTACAGTGTCACGTTGCTCCAGATCGCCGATAAAGGTGAAAAAACTCGATACGAGGAGAATCCTGAGCAGCTCTCGTCGATGCTGCCCGAGCTCAGCCGGCTGATTAACAGCTTCCTGGGCAGCCCCGTCTTTCGTCTTAATTCGCCGAACGACGCCGCGCTTCGACTGAAAGCCAGTCGCGATCTGGACGGCATCATCAAACTAAGCGAAACGATCAACAAGATCACGAAGCACTCGAGCAAGACGGCGGCGTCGAGATAAACAGCGGCGGCCCATCGCACTGGTAAAACCTGTCGCAGAAGATTAAGTCCCGGTTGATTTCCGAAGCGAGCGGTCGCGGATAACCTCTACCGAACAATGCGCGCGCATCGCGACGGCTTCAGAAACGCTACCCAATAAATAACGAGTCAGTCCGCGCCGGCCGTGTGAGCCGACCACCACCAAATGAGCGCCCCACGCGCTGGCGTCTTCGACGATTCGTTTCTTCGGGTTCCCATCCAGGACCGCAGTTTCCGTTTTGAATCCGGTTTGCACCACGATTTGTTCAGCGGCGCTGACTGCGTCCTCGCAATTCTTCGCGCTGACTTCGTTACGGGTTTTGGCGACCGCACCCGCGGCGTACCAGGGATCGGCTGCCGGAATGATCCGTTCAACCACGCTTGCGATCCTGAACTCCGTATCATCAGGCCAGGGCCGCTCGGCGATTGATCGAGCCGCTGCAAACGAGAACTCCGAGCCATCCGTAGCTAACAGGATTCTCATTCGTTCTCGCGGCTCGTCAGCTCGATGGTGATCGGGATGTTCAGCGTCGTGACGAGCGTGCCGGACTATCTCGACCGAGCAAGCAGCGTTTTCGACGACCGCTTTTGCAATGCTGCCCAAAAAGAAACGAACGAATCCGCCGTGTCCGTGCGACCCGACGAACACGAAATCAGCGCCATACTTCTCCGCCTCTTCGGCGATGCTTGCTGCCGGGTACCCTTCGACTACTTGCGCCGTCGTCCGGAGGTCTCGCCGGCTCAGGCGTTCTGCCACTTCCTGAACCAGGAGCCGCGCCGCCTTGTTTTCGCTCTTCATGAAAGGCTCGAGATACCCGACGCTGTAGGTGAGCGCGAACAAATCGATCACGGTGAGCACACACACTTCAGTGCCGGTCGGCCAGGGTCGCGCTTCGACTTCGCTCACGACCGATTCCGACAGCGGCGACGAATCAATGGCCAAAAGTATTTTCACGATCTTATCCTCCAAACTGTTGCAGCAAGACTGCTGCCAGGCTCTATTTTACGACAGCCAACCGGGAGCTTCCAATCGGGCGGTGACATCGCGAACCTCTGGGAGCGTAGGCCCACGTAGGCCCCACGTAGGCATGGATGCCTGCGCCCTCAGGGCGGGAGGGGAACATCTCGGTGTTTGAGCCGGTTCGTCACGCGATAAATCCCATCGGTCACAAAGTTGTTCCACTAATGAACCTGCAGATACAGAATGGCGGCGCTACAACGAATGCTGGAAGTGTAAGAAGCCGGCGGGGTCGCGCTCGCCGTTCGCACTCAAACAATCCCAGGGGGAAAAATTATTATAGGACGTATAGGACATATAGGACCTATAGGACGCATCAGTTAGAATGAAGATCTCAGGGGATTAATGATCAGCAGACTCTTGAATCGTCGTTGGTTTCGCGCGGTTCTGGTAATGGCCGCGTGGACAGTCTTCGCGATTTTTCTGTCCAGCCAGATGTATCTTGCCTACAGCCGCGGCACGACGCCGATTCGATATCAGCGCATATTCTTAGTCGAGCTGATCTACGCATACATCTGGGCTTCACTGACTCCGTTCATTCTGTGGCTCGCGCGCCGCTTCAGGATCGACCGAGGTAGATGGCTTCGCGGGTTACTGGTCCATCTCAGCGCTTCATTATTGATCGGCGTCGCGACCCGAGTGTTGCACGATTTGATGCTCTTCTTCTTTCTCGCCGATTACGGCACGAGCTTCTCGGTCGTCAAGCTTCTGTTGAGTGTCTATTACATGACGGACTATGGCGCAATGGTCTATTGGCTAATACTTCTCGTCAGCTATGCCTTCGACTATCACCGGCGCGTCAGGGAAGGCGAGGTGCGAGCGACGCGGCTGAAAGCGCAGCTCGCGCAAGCTCAGCTTGATGCGCTCAAGATGCAGCTTCAACCTCATTTCCTGTTCAACACTCTTCACTCAATCTCGGCGCTGGTTCACAAGAACGCCAACGCAGCCGACCGAATGATCGCGCGGCTTGGAGACTTCTTGCGCCAAACGCTTGAGAATGCCGGAACTCAGGAAGTCTCACTTCAGCAGGAACTCGAGTTTCTGAAATGCTATCTGGATATCGAGCGCATACGTTTCGAGGACCGGCTCACTGTTCAGATTGACATCGAGCCGCGAACACTTGACGCGCAATTGCCAAACCTGATCCTGCAACCGATCGTTGAAAACGCTATTCGCCACGGCATCTCTCATCGAACCTCTCTCGGCCGAATCGAGATCGAAGCGCGGCGGCTGAATGGCACGCTTCAAGTTCAGGTCACAGACAACGGGCCGGGCCTTCCCTCCAACTCAAACTCGGGCGCCATAGTCAAAGAGGGCATAGGGCTTGCGAACACCCAGGCCCGGTTGAAACAACTCTACGGCGAAGATCATCGTCTCGACCTATCCAACACCGCTCGCGGCGGTCTCACAGTAACTCTAGAGATTCCCTTTCGAGAAGTAACTTCGAAGCAAAAATGAACTCAGGGCGCCGCGCTGACGTTTAAGGCGGCAAAGGGAGTACTCATGTCAGGCGCGACGTGTATTCGAACTCTGATTGTCGATGACGAATCCCTCGCACGCGAGCGGATTCGCGACATGCTCGCATCCGATCCGGCTATCGAGATTGTTGCCGAGTGCGCAAACGGCCAGGAAGCAATAGAAGCGATTCAGCAGTATTCACCCGACCTTGTCTTTCTCGACGTCGAGATGCCCGGCATCGACGGCTTCGCTGTCCTCGAGGCGCTGCCCGCTGATCGAATGCCGACACTGATATTCGTGACGGCGTACGATCAATACGCGGTGCGGGCTTTTGAGGTCTATGCGCTGGACTATCTATTGAAGCCGTTTGATCAGGAGCGTTTCGACAGGGCACTCAAACGGGCGAAGGAGCAGATTGCGAGCGAGCAGACCGAAGCTTTGAGCCAGCGAATTCTGAGAGCGATCGAAGACATAAAGACCAAGCCGGTTCATCTGGAGCGCCTGGTAATCAAGCTGAACGGCCACGTCTTTTTCATGAAAGCCGAAGAGATAGACTGGCTCGAAGCCGAAGGCAACTACGTGCGTCTTCACTCGGGTAAGGAATCCTACCTGTTGAGAGACACGATAAGCGCGCTGGAATCACAACTCGATCCGAAGCGGTTCATACGGGTCCATCGCTCTGCCATCGTCAACGTCGATCGAATTTCAGAATTGCAGCCCTGGTTCCACGGCGAATACCGCATCGTCCTTCGCGAAGGCGTTCAACTCACGCTGTCGCGCACCTACAGAGAAAAGCTCCACGAGTTGTTGGGAAGGCCGTTGTAAGAGCACGCTTCCTCGTCACGCGATTCCGCCATCCCATCACAAAGTCCCTTAGCTTCATCCCAAAACTGTTCTTCCAAAAAACCATCGCACCTAAACTCCTACGGTAACAGGCGCGCGTTTGGGCGGGAACGCGCGTAGGTTAACGCCGCGCTCCAGTCACGCAGTCGAGTTAGCGCGGCCAATCCCGATCGGGTGGAGGTCGTTTATGAAGAGGATTGTGCGACTTATCACTGCGACTGTCGCGCTGACCGCTGCAGCGATTCCAGCTCATAGCTTTAACCTGTCGGTCGGTGTGTCGCGCTCGCTCCTGGACGCGGTTGCGGCCACCAGAACACGCACCAGCGCGGATTACGCGATGTCCAAGGTCGATAAAGGGATCGTGAAAGCCTTTGGGAAGGCCTGGCAAAGGTCGGGCGATGGAACGTCATCGCTGGAGGGTGTGGTCTTGATTCTGCGAATGGCTGACGGCAGCTTCAGTGGAAGGGACATGGGCGCGACCAACGAGTATAAGCGCTTCACTTTTCCATGGCACCCGGCAGCGATTGCGATCGTGCACACTCATCCAAACGGATCCGATCCGAAGCCGTGCGACCAGGACATCGTTGCCGCCGACAAGCGTGGGGTTCCCGTTTTCACCATCACACGACGGGGGATGTATGTGTACGACCCCGGCACCAGGAAAATCAGCAAAGTGATGAACGATCTTGACTGGCTCGATCAATCGAGTTGGAGCAACGCGGTGTTTGTAAAACGGTAAGACATCGTTGCTCTCAAACTGCTCACAAGTTTCCTCGCGGCCTTCGAGACACACTGCTCGAAGGCCGCATCCGTCTTTAAACGCTATCGGTCGGTTGCATATCAAATTTCGCTCGTCAGTCTTTTTGGCCACTCCGGCCCACGATGATCCGTCTTCATCCCAAATCTGTTTGCCGGTTCTATTACTCCGCCTAGACTCGACGAGCACATTCTTGTTTGTGCGAGGCACGACGACGGAACGAAGTTGTGAGACTTGGGAGGGTCTCGGTGTTTCGCCAATGACTAAATTGATTCAGCCCGCTCTGGAAGAAAACGAATTCTCAGTTTCAAGGAGAAGACAAATGAGGCACCTTAGAAAAATGAAATCGCTGGCAGTCACCGCAGCATCTCTGATGATCGCGGTATTGCTGCTACCGCTATTCAGTAGTTCGGTTCTTGCGCAGTCCAGTAAAGGAATAATCGTAGGAACTACAAAGGACCCGTCTGGCGCAGTAGTCGACGGGGCCAGCATCAAGATCACTAACAAGGCTACGAATACATCACGCGAAACAACTACGACCGCAGAGGGCGGCTATCGCCTGGACGCGGTCGACCCGGGTTCATACAAAGTCGAGGCAACAGCGGGCGGCTTCAAGACCAGTACGCGTGACAACGTGGTCGTGGAAGCAGCCCAGGCTACGACGATTGACTTTGCTTTTGAAGTGGGCGCCCAGACAGAAGTGGTCAACGTCAACGCAGATTCGAGCGTGATTCTGCAAAAGCAGGACGGCGCTCGTGCAAGCACTCTTGAGTCTCGCCAGATAGTTGACCTGCCCGTGGGAGCGCTCAATCCGGTGAATCTTGTCTTCACGCTTCCGGGCGTCACCAATCCCGGAGTGCTCGCAGGCGGATTCGTCCAGGGCACCGAGTTCAACATCAACGGGTTGAGAGCGCGCGCCAACAACCAGTTGATCGACGGCGCCGACAACAATGATAACTCGATCACCGGCCAGCAGCTTCAACCGGGTCTGCGCGACGGATTCAAAGAGGTGACCGTGTTGGGCGGCGACAACTCCGCCGAATACGGCCGCGCCGGCGGCGCGGTGATCAATGTCGTCACCAAGAGCGGAACGAACCAGTTCCACGGTTCTGTTTACGACGTGATCGACACCAGCGCGCTTTCGTCGTTGAGCGCGGGCCAGAAGGCAAACGAAGGTCTAACCTCTGTGCCGGTGTACATCCAGAACGCGTTCGGTTTCTCCTTTGGCGGGCCGATAAAAAAGGACAAGCTGTTTTTCTTCGGGACGTTTCAGCCGACGCTGACTCGCATCGGGGCCGCAAACGGCTCGGCGGTCATTCCTACAGAACAGGGCTTCAACACCCTTCGCTCGCTTTTCCCGCAAGGCGCAAGCGCGAACCTGGATCGCTACCTCGGCGTTGTTGGAGGCCTTCGCGGCGCGACCAATACGTTCAATGTGCCCCTGGGAGGCGGACGGCCCGACGTGCAGTTTGGAACAGTGACCGCCGCCGCACCCGCGCCCATCAACACCTATGATCTTCTAGCGCGCGTCGATTGGACGCCGAATGAGAGAGACAACTTCTCGGCGCGTTATATCTTCAACAACCAGGTGGTCACCAACCAGTTCCCCACGCCGTTTCAGGGCTTCGCTGTCGATGTTCCGGGGCGCGTGCAGAACCTCTACGGCAACTACACTCGCATTCTCTCGTCGAGAATGACCAACGAGCTGCGGTTTTCGTATGGACGATTCAACGTGCTGTTCGGCGCTCAGGATCCAGCGGCGCTCAACTTTGGACCGCAGTTCCTGTTTTCAGGCGCTTCCATCACCGGCGTAGGCATACTCGGCGGTCTCACGACCACCTTCTTCCCTCAAGGCCGCGTGTTCAACAACTATCAGATTCAGGACACGATCACCTACACCAGCGGCGCACACACCATCCGAGCCGGGACGGACATGATGCGCCAGGCCGCTAAGCAGTTCGTTCCCTTCAACGCGCAGGGCACGCTGACCTTCTCAGCGGGCGGCGGGTTCCCGGCTTTCGGCAATTTCGTTGATGGATTCTCGGGGACGCAGGGAACATTCGCGGCGATTACGTTTGGCAGCCCGGTGACTCATCCCAACGCGTTTCAACAAGCGTATTTCGTCAACGACACGTGGCGGGTCAAGCCGAACCTGAGTTTGAATCTGGGCCTTCGATACGAGAACTACGGGACGCGTTACAACGTGGTGCCGTTCCCGGCCTTCGCGGGCTTCGACAAACCGTTTGACGCTGTAGCGAAGCAGAAGGGTGACAACAACAACTTCGCTCCACGGGTGAGCTTCGCGTACACGCCGCACCTCGCGAGCTGGCTGTTCGGCGAAGACAAGACGGTGATTCGTGGTGGAGTTGGAGTCGGTTACGATGTCTACTTCAACAACATCCTGAGCAACACCGCGGCTTCGCCTCCGAACGCGTTTGGAGTCTCGCTTCTGGGCTCGACCGCAGGCGGCCGCGGACTCGCGAACGCAGGCGTCCACTCATTGCCAACGACGGGTTCTCCAAATCCGAAAGCTGCGGTCACCAGTATCGACCCGAACCTGGTCAACCCGATGACCTGGACCTGGAACCTTGACGTCCAGCGCGAGTTGCCGGGCAACTTCATCGTCGATGCGGCGTATGTTGGAACCCGCGGAATTCGACTGTTCATCAATGAGCAGTTGAACCCCGGAGTTAATAACGTGCGGCTGCATCCCGACCGCGGATCGATCGTGCTTCGAACAAACGGAGGCGATTCGATCTACCACTCTCTGCAAACGCGTGTCGAGCGCGGATTCAAGAACGGCCTGCTCTTCCGCTTTGCATATACCTACTCGAAGGCGATAGACGACGTGAACAGCGAAGTCTTCGTCACGTCAGGCGGCGCAAGCAGGGCGTCGAACCCGTTTGATCGCAGGGCAGACCGCAGTGTGGCGAGCTTCGATGTTCCGCATCGAGGCGTGCTGTCTTTCATCTACGATGTTCCGGGTCCAAAGCGAGGGTTTCTCGGACAGGTTGGCGGTCTCTGGACGCTAGGAGGGATCTATCGGATACAGTCAGGGTCGGTCGAGACTCCCTTTGTCGGAGGGATCGATCTGAACGGCGATCTGGAGAACACCAATGACCGGCCGGCTATCGCGAACCTCAACGCACCTCCGACATCGGTGGCCATTCTCGCGTCGTTGCTGGGCGCCACGTCGCCGACCGGCTACGTTGATGCGAACGGGACTCCGGTGAATCCGGCGAACGTCCGATACATTGTGGATCCAGCGATTCGCACTAACATCGCGGGCCGCAACACCCTGCGCGGGAACATAACTAACACAATGGACCTGAGCTTGAACAAGGGGTTCAGGCTGCCGTTTGAAGGTCACAAGCTCGAAGTGCGCTTTGATCTCTTCAACGTCTTCAACCACCCCAACTTCACCTGGGCGTTCTTGGGAGCCGACAATAGCAACGGCGACGTGACGAATCCGTTCTTCAACAACGTCCGGTTGAACGACGGCGGAATCACGGGACCGGTCGGCACGCAGGTCGGCCGTTACGGGCGGGTTCAGTTGCGCTACAGCTTCTGAGTTGCAGTAAGGATCTTCCTCGTGTGAGTACCTCCTCAATGGGAGCCTTCGGGCTCCCTTTTTTTTCTTTTCAGACTGCTTATCTGGCCTATAGGACCTATTAGACCTATGGGACCTATCGGTTGCGGAGGAAGTCCAAAGAGCCGAGCTACTCTCAGTTGCAAGTGCACTGATTACCTGCGATCGATCGATCAGTGATCTGGCAGGAATGCGCTCCGAATGTCTGAATGAAAGCGGCGCCGGCGCCCGCACCGTTGCTCGAGACGGTGTCCGCCTGGATGAACACTCGTCGATCTCCCTTCTGGTGCTCAATCGTGACAACGCACCCATGCGCGTTCAAGACGCCCCGGCCGCTCGCCACCACGACTCCTTTGCAACAGTAACGGTAATCACCAGTGATTGCATTTATCAGGACGACATTCCCCGGATTGCCATCATCAACCAGGCAAAGGCTGAACACATTCAATTGGAAGGTGCAGGTAGCCACGTTACCCGCGCCGTCCGCAGCAGCGCAGTTCACTGTGGTCGTGCCGACGGGGAAGGTTGATCCGGTTGGCGGGTTGCAGGTAACCGCAAGGCCTCCGTGGCAGTTTTCAGTTGCAGTTGGATACGCATAGCTCACCGGTGCGCTTGTGGCTATGGGACACGAAGCGCTAACGGCAGTGTAGACATTCGCGCGGCAGTTCGTGAACACCGGCGGCTGCGTGTCATTGACAGTGACATTGAAACGACAACTCGCCTGGTTGCTATGGGCATCGAGCACCGTGCAAAGCACTGTTGTAGTGCCTTTCGGGAAGATCGATCCGGAAGCCGGATTGCAAGCAGGAACCAGCGGCGTGTCGGGCTGCATTCCCTTCGGGCCGGGTGCTGCTGTGGCTCCACAGTTGTCAATCACCGTAGGAGCCGGGTACGTGACCATAGCCGTGCACTTATTTGGATCAGTAGGTTTGATTACGGTCGCAGGACACGTGATCGCTGGCGGCTGGGTGTCGCTGATCGTTACCGTGAACGAACATGGGGCTGCGCTGGTCACTCTAGATTTGGGCGGCGCTGCGTTGCCAGGCGACTCCGAGCAAGTCACCGTAGTTGTGCCGAGAGGAAAGAGTGAACCCGGCGCAGGCACGCAACTGATCGTGTTGCAATCCCCGGTAGTGATGGGCGAGTAAGCGACTACCGCGCCGCACTGGCCGATATCGTTCGATCTGGTGATGTTTGCCGGACAGCTAAGGGCGCAAGGAGTTGGAAAGGTGAAATAAGCAACCGCCATGTCGTGATCGGAGATTCGCTCGGGCCGGTTGGAATCGTTGCGGAACGATTCAGGAAAGTCAGCATCGTTGCGAGCATAGTTTATGTGCGCGAAACGCGTGAGCAGATTCGAGGTGATCAACTCGTGATCGAGCGCCTGTGCGTCGCCGTCGAGACTATAAGAATATTTCTGATCAGCCGAGGCAGAACCGATCAAGTCCGTGAGATCGGGATTCACCAGATCGCCGCTGGCGAGCACTACTTGATTCACGGGAGTCGGTGTGCCTTTTATCGTGCCGATGCTGTCTACATACCCATCATTGAACTCGAAAGCATTGTAGTCACCAAGAGACACAATGTGCTCGGTCGAATCGGCCACCTGGCGCGCTTGAATCAGGTTTGCCAGGTATTCAGCTTGCGCGCGACGCTTTGTCCGAACGCGATTGCCGTCCACCGGATCGTCAACTCCTGAGAGCGAGCGAAGATGATTGGCGATCACCGTAATGGAATAGACGGGTCCGGAGGCCGGTTGAATAGTAGCTCGCAGCACAAGCGGTGGCCGATCGTTGAGAAGTTCCGGTTGACCGTTATTCGGATTGATGTACGTTGTGGTTAAGCCAAACTGGGTTACGTCGATCACGTTTACGCGCGCCGACTTGACCAGGAATCCTACGTCAATTCCCCCAATGTCGTTACCTTCCACAAGGTAAGGCTGGTAGAGAGGATTTGGCTGACCGGCTGCGACTGCATCCGCGTTTACCTTGTTGGCGACAGCCTGCAGCGTCGTCAGATTCTCCATCTCCTCGACGCCGACAATATCCGGTGTGCGCATTACATTTCGAATGGCTAGCGAGGCTTTCTTCAACCGGTTGTTGAATGCGGTTGTGGTCAGGACAACGTCGTCAGTATTCGGATCGTCTACCGTGTCGAAGAATCGCTCCATGTTGAAAGAAGCGACGGTGAATTCATTGGCCGTAGGAACCGGCACCGGTGTTGCGCTGATGTTGCCGGAGACCGAAGGCGGCGTGGCTGGGTCCGGAAGAATTGTATAGGTTCGAAAAGCATAATCCAGCGGTCCCGTCAGATTAGTAACGACGGCTCCAGAGGTGACTTCAAGCGCGGCTGCGCCGGTTAGGCCGTCGCTATCGACACGCACACGTTCGGGATTCGCATCAAAGCGCGGCACGCAACACGGCGAACCGGGCGGCAACGGATCCGGCACCTGAACTCCCGGTTCGCGGAACGGGCGAGAGACTCCGGTGATCACTCCATAGAAAACTCCGTTCGATGTAGACGTGGCGTTTGGTTCGTTGACGGTGCCCTGGGTTGGCGCTATGACCGTCAGCGAATCGACATGCACTCGCATCCCTTCGTACTTCTCAAGGTTGTTGAGATCGTTCACCAGCGTCGCCGCTGCCGTGATGGTTATCGGAGATGGAAGCGGATTGCCTGTTGAAAGCAACGACACTGTCGGTGATCCTGCAATCTCGGTAGCCGGCGGGCTGTTTGGATCCGCTGAAGGAATGAACTCCTGCACAAGGCCCATCACCGCTACATAGTTGCCGACGGCTGCGGCCGCGGGAGGCGTGCTCGAAGTAAATACCAATATCCCCTCCGACGTATTTGGATCACCATCAACCTGCGCATCCGGCGTTTGAAGGAAGAACCCGTTGCTCTTTACTCCGGTGACGATTCCGATAGTTGTTACCGTGCTACCTGCTAAGGGCGACGAATTGCCGTTACCTTGAATGGTGTGGATTGGCGTGGACACGAAATCGTCGTTTGAGATCGTGCCAACTCCCTGCGCATCTCCAATGGTCGCCCCCATGACATTAGTCACGTTGACAAGGAAGGTTTCGTTCGGCTCGACGTTCGTATCACCGTTGACGGTTACATCGAAGGTATAAGTCTGGTTACCCTGGGTAATGCTCTGTGCAGTGAGCGCGCGAGCAACATAATCATTGTCGAGGGTGGTTGCCGTTTGGTCCTGGGTTGCGATATCGAATGTGACGCCACTGGGAAGCGCGGGTGACGACAGGCTCACGGTGAACCTGGCGATCGTCGTGCCGGAGTCGCCTTCCAGGACGACAACATCGTTGATCGAGAGCGATGGCGGTGGATTCGGGGTCAGCGAGAAGTCATCCACCGCGAGCCCATCGTCTGAGCCGGAAGCATTAAAGTCGGTCCAGCGCATAAAGAAAGTCGCGCCGCTCGGGATGCTCAATCCGCCGATCGTGGAGCCGACTGCCGTGCGATTCGCAGCAGCATTGCCATCAAGCGCCCCGGCAGTTCCAGTAGTCACCGGGCTAGAAAAATCAAGTGCGTTTACATCTACCCATGTTCCGTCCGCTAAACCCGTTGCATTCAAGCTGTATTGAAAATCGATTCGATCGGCGCGCCCGGTTGCGCCTAAGCGCCATTGCTCACCCGTATAGGCGATCGCGAGGGAAGTGATAGTGCTGCCGGTGTCGTTGGTGAAACAGGCTCCGATGGTGGGGATGAGGCTGCCGCTCTGAAGACCTCCGAATGCGCGTTCAGTGTTGCCGCTAGCGCCAAAGCTATAGGTGTCGCCGGTCGTGCCTGAACCTGTTCCGGCTGCGTAAGTGGTATTAGCGGCAGAGCCGGACTCGCTGAGAGCCCAGCCGGTTGGAAGCGTGCTTGATAGTCCGGTGCTAGCCAGCGTATTGAAGTCCTGCGTGTATGCCGATCCCAATGTCGCGAGACTAATGCACGTTGACGCGGCAGCGCCGTGAGTAATTGACATGACAATGACAGCGACGGCTACAGAGGCTAACACGCTCAGTCCAATGAATGACCGAAGCCACGAAGCGGAGTCTGTGAACTCCTTGAGTATGGGAGAGAATTGTTTTTTCATTTCGTGCCTAAGCCCGGCTCTTGCCGCGGACCGGAAGTGGATATGCCCGGGGCAGTCGAAACCGATGGGCAATCCTATTACCTAACCACGTGTTCTGGAAATTTGGCGGATGGAAGGAATCCGTTTTAAAGCAGCCCAAATTCTAGCTTAGGCTGAACTACTCTACAAGCGAACTGGGGATCGGAGCAATTTATTCTTTCATCAAGGACAAATACGTAGATTTTCAATTTCAATTTATCGAAGGATGCGGTAAAACAGCAGTGCAGCAAGTCGTCAATCACACAATCTGTCTGAAGTACACTGGAGGCCCTTTGATCGAACGCAGAAGAGCGAAGCGGTTTCAGGTAGATTGGCAAATTCGAGTTGAAGTAACCGGCGGCAGTGGCAACACCCTTGTTGAGACGGGCGCACTGCGTAATATAAGTTCCAATGGCGCGTTGCTGTCTTTGGCAAAGCCGCTGACAACAGGAACCAAGCTCGACGTATACATCAAGCTTCCGCTTCAAGGAAAAAAGTGGATGAAATATCCGGCTCGCGTAGTGCGGATTGAACCCGGCGATGCTGCTATTACCGCCGCGATCAAGTTCGATAGCGTGCGTCCTAATTTTGGAATGCCGCTCGTTCCAGCTTGATGCTAAGGCGCGAGTCTCTCGATCACCCATTCGCGCTCAGTCCTGGTATAACGAAGCCGATCGTGCAGACGGCTTGGCCGGCTTTGCCAGAACTCAAGGACGAACGGTGCGACGCGGTAGCCTCCCCAATACGGCGGGAGTGGGATCTCCTTGCCCTCATACTTCCTCACAAGGTCTTCCATTCTTGCTTCAAGGACGTCGCGGCTCGAGATCACCTCGCTCTGATTTGATGCCCACGCTCCCAGTTGGCTATCAACCGGGCGCGTATGAAAATACGCCTCAGACTCCTCCCGGGAAGTTCTGGACACCGTGCCCGTGATTCGTACCTGGCGGCCGAGCTCGGCCCAGTAAAAGCACAGCGACGCGACGGCGTTCTCGCCCAGTTCTTTGCCTTTCGGGCTCTCACAGTTCGTGTAGAAAACGAACCCGCGCTCATCGAAGTCCTTCAGCAAGACCACTCGCGCAGACGGCACGCTATCCCTGCTTGCCGTCGCCAGCGTCATAGCGTTTGGCAGAATGGGGACCGCGGCCTCTGCCTGCTTGAACCATTTCTCGAATTGCTTGAACGGATTTGGGTCGGCGTCCTTCTCGTTAAGCTCGGGATAGTTGGGTGCGACAGGCTCAGACATGAGTAGTTGGTTTCCTTGCTATCGTTCGGCCCTCTGGCTTCTAAACAGCTTCGGCTTGAACGGCGGTTATCGCTATTGCATCACGAATATCTTCCGCTTTGCATCCGCGCGAGAGGTCATTCGCGGGGCGCGCGAGTCCCTGAAGAATTGGACCGACGGCCGCGGCGCCGGCAAGGCGCTCGACCAATTTGTAAGCTATGTTTCCGGCCTCGAGGTTCGGGAAAATCAAAGTATTTGCTCGCCCTGCAACCTGGCTGCCAGGCGCCTTCTTTTGCCCGATCGCATCAACGAGCGCGGCATCGGCCTGGAGCTCGCCGTCAACCAGCAACGACGGCGCGCGTGCTTTGACGGTGCGCGTCGCTTCGACGACTTTATCGACCAGCGGATGACTGGCGCTGCCCTTCGTCGAGAATGAAAGCATCGCGACGCGCGGCTCGACACCGAGCAGCGCGCGCGCGGAATCCGCCGAAGCAATCGCTATATCGGCAAGCTCAGACGCCGAAGGATCAATAACGACTCCGCAGTCAGCGAAGATAAAGGCGCCGTCCTCTCCGAACTGGCATCCGGGAACGGCCATCAGGAAGAAACTGGAGACGGTCTTTAAGCCGGACCTGGGTCCTATGCACCGAAGGGCGGCGCTGACAGTGTGTCCTGTCGTATGCGTGGCGCCCGATACGCTCCCATCCGCTCGGCCTTCTCGCACCATCATATTTCCGAAAAAGAGCGGATCGTCCATCTGCTGCCGAGCTTCATCGAGGGTCACACCTTTCGCGCGACGTGCTTCGTAGTAGCGCGCCGCGTACTGCTCGCGATCACTCGACCGCCGGTGGTCGATTATCGAAACTCCGGTGAGCGTGACACCAATCTTCGAGGCCTTGTCTCGAATCACCTCTTCGTTGCCGAGCAGCGTGAGCCGAGCGATGCACTCTTGAATGCAGAGCGACGCCGCCCGAATAGTTCGCTCATCTTCGCCTTCGGGCAAGACAATGTGTTTTGGAGCGGACGCCGCGCGCGCGCGAATTTTTTCTAGAACGTGCATGACCGAAGCAGGACTCCGAGGCTCGCGTTCAACCCTCCGACAACAATGGATCGAGCACGATGATAGCTCATTTTGATACCCGGTGGCGAGCAACGAGTCGAACCCTTGAAGACACAGCCGCAGAGGAGTACGATGCTCGGGTTCTCGCAGCTCTCCCGACAGCACGGACCAGCTTTCTCCCGGACACAACCACAGGGGTACTGATCATCATGCAAGCACTCGTGATTGTATGGAGCTTGTCGCTCTTTTTGACATTCGCGCCCTCGGTTCAACGCGATACGTTGCGTGACCAGACCAGCCAACGGGGGCCTGCGGCAAGACAGTTGGCAGCGGTCCGGGGCGAGATAATAAAAATAGCTAAGCCGAGTAAGGGCATGTTACTCATAACCGTAAAACCGGCGAAGGAGTTTCCGGAGATCACCGTGCTCGCACGCGAGAACGATCTGGTAGGGACTGCGGTTGGACGCTCGGGTGAAGCCGACCTGTTAGGCTTGCTCTCCGACGACACGCACGACGACGAAACCATCACCGCAGCCGAGCTGAATCAGAGCGACATAATATCGGTCATCTACGATCCTCAGCTGCAGAATCGAGTGCTTGAGATTTACTTGCACTGAGGTGTCGAGATAATAGCCCGCTTTGCGTGACGAAGCCGCAATCGGTATAATCGACCGTGGCTTTGGGCCAATCAATTGACACGTAAGGAGTGGAATTAAGATCATGAGAAAGCTTGCGATTGCAATCCTTCTAGTTGGAATACTCTCAAGCGCGGTAGCGGCCGGCGCGTACTCGGACGGCTCCGAGAAGAAGAACGTCACCAACAAACTGTGTCCCGTCAGCGGCGGGCCTGTGAGCGAGAAGTATCGCACGGAATACAAAGGCCAGTACGTTTATACTTGCTGCGAAGGCTGCCTTGGGGAGTTCAACAAGACTCCCGAAGTGTTCGTAGCGAAGATGTCGAAGGAAGAGCGCGACGCGATCGCAATTAATGAGGTCTGTCCCGTGTCGGGCGAGCCGATAGACAAGACCAAGTCCCTGGAGTTCGAGGGCCGCAAGGTCTACTTCTGTTGCGACCACTGCGTGGACAAATACAAGAAGGACCATCCGACGGCGAAGTGATCGCGCGCTTATTTACCGTGCTTAACGCAGCGCTTGTTGCTGCGACGGTGTAAACCAGAATCCAAAGCGGCGGCGCGTCGCGCATTCATCGCGCAGCGCTCGCCGCCTCTGCTTTTTTGAGGAGTTGCTCAAATGAGTTCCAACGAGAGTCCCATAAGTGTCGGGCGCCGTCGAATCGGGCGGGGCAATCAAACGTCTCTTGGTGTGATCGTAATGCTCTTCTCGATTCTGATGGGCGCGTGCAGCGAAAAGCAGAGCGAACCCGCGAAATCACCGCGCCAGAATCAGCCTAATCGAACTGCCGTGATTGAAACCGATGCCGGCAACATAAAGTTCGAGCTACTCGAAAACGAAACTCCCAAAACAGCCGAGAACTTTCGCTTGCTCGCAGAACGTGGCTATTACAACGGCACGATCTTTCATCGAGTGATCAGCGGCTTCATGATTCAAGGCGGCGATCCGAACGGCGATGGAACTGGGGGGCAGACTGCCACCGGGCAGCCGTTGCCCAACGAAATCAATCGAAGCTCGCCAACCTATCAAGGCGGTTACCGCCGCGGGCTGGTCGCGATGGCGAATAAGGGAATACCAGAAACCGGGTCGAGCCAGTTCTTCATCATGCATCAGACCTACCCGCTTCAGCCGAACTACACAATTTTCGGTCGCGTGATCGAAGGGATGGATGTTGTCGACAAGATCGCTGCAGCTCCAAACACCGGACCATCGAATCAGAATCGTCCGGTCACGCCCGTGAAAATGAACAAAGTGTATGTCCAGTAAGCAAAGTCATGGGTCTTGATGGGTTCGCCGGTGGAATGGAGAGATCCGTGCGCGTGTGATTGCGGACAGAGAAATGGGCGATTTAGATCAGCCTGTGAAACCCGGCCTCAGCGCAGACCACTCAGCTAACAGCGAGAAAGTCGGAATAGAAAGCGGTGCTCCGAGAACTCCCGCGCTTGCCCGCCAGGCCGTCGCAAGCGTCCGGCTGGCAAGGCGACGCATTGCCGGCGCTCTGATCAGGTCTCTTATTGCGGTTCTTGTGGGGAGTTTGATTCTGCGCCTTGCGAGTCAAGCGACGGGTCAGATGACCCAATTCTACCTTGGTTACATAAGCCACAATTTTCACCACATTTCTCACACGACTCGGGGCTACGTCATTGCTTCTTTCTTCATCACGGAACTCGTTGGCTCTCTGGTGCTCGGAGCGATGAGCGATCGATACGGCAGAAAGCTATTCATTATGCTGGGACCGGCGTTCGGCGTTATCGCCGTCCAACTGACCGCGATGACTTCCGTACTCTGGCTGCTCGTGCTGGCGAGATTGCTCGAGGGACTCTCGACCGGCAGTTCCATCCCCTCGACACTGGGCTACATTTCCGAGGCGACTGTCGGGCGCCCCAGCCTGCGTGCGCGGGTGATGGGGATGTTTGAAATAACACTTGTCGGCGGCATTGCGCTGGGCGCGGTAATCGGAGGCTATCTCTGGAAGTTCCTCGATAGCCCGCGGACTGTAGCGGGTATCACAATGCAAAGCCCCGCGTTCAGCATCATCGGATTGGTCTACCTTATCAGCCTTGCGGTTTTTGCGTGGGGCCTAAAAGATGTGAGTCGCAGGTCGAGTGTAGCCGACGCCGAGAAGACTGATCCTTCGCGTGCGGGAGCGTTGCGCACGAAGTTGAAGCACTATTACGAGGTCTTCAAGTCGCCCCCGGTATGGATGTTCATCCCGGCCTGGCTGTCTATCTTTTCGGTAATCGGAATCTGGACAAACAACAGCGTAGGACTCTTAACCGGGGAGCATTTCAAGGGTCAAGGGCTCACGGGTACTGTCACGCCGGAGAGTTTCGGAAACGGATTCGCTGCGCTGGCAGTTTTCTTCGCGGTGGGCGTCCTGGCATGGAGCTTTGTCCTCGCGCGCTTTCGCAAGACTAACGTCATGCTCATCGGCACACTAAGTCTGTTCGCGCTGTTGCTCACGGTGTTCGGACTCAATCATCTGGGTTCTTTCTCCAGTTCGTTCTACTATCTGCTGCTAGGTGCGTTGCTGATCGAGGTGCTCGTGATGAGTGGCTTCACACCTGCCGCGCTAACCTATCTGGCTGATGTGACTGAGAACTACGCAGCAGATCGAGGCTCGATAATGGGATTGTATTCAGTCTTCCTTGGGGTCGGGCAATTGATCGGAACATCGATTGGTGGATACTTCGCGGACTGGAATGGCGTCGATGGATTGATACTCTTAAGCGCGATTCTTGGCGGCATAACAGCGATCAGTCTCTTGGCGCTTCGCAGACGGGAGATGTCTGCGGCGAGCCGCCTTGAGCTGGCAGTAGATTAGAGATCGTTAGCGCAGGCTTGCTCCGATCTGTATTGATCAATCGTCTGGTCCAAACTTCGGTCGAATATCCAAATGAATGGATATTTTCCAAAAATTTGAAATCGTCACCGCGATGACAAAGTACTTCGCGACGCCGATTATTTTTCTAAGTCAAACAGCCGGAAACGTTACCGTAACTATGCGCAGAGACAGCGTTTGGGTATATGAGTTGCCTCAATACAGGTGCCTCGGGCGACGAATCGTTGAGGCCAGCATATAACAAGGGGCCGAAGACCTCTTTCTGTAGTCAGTACGAGCAAGGGCTCAAGTAAGAAATAACAAGATTTTTTGGCATTATGGTTCAAGCGTCTCTTTCCAACTCCGCGTCACATCAAGCTAGCGGTAAGAAGTTAAGGCCGGGTCACCGGCTCGCCCGTTTTAGCTCGCTTGAACATCCGTTACCGCAGAACGATTAGACTACGAACAAACCTCCTGATTAGTCAGGAGAAGTTACGACAAAGGTACTCAAGATGGCGAAGCAGACAAAGCGAGTCACCGATCGAGGCGTCGAGCTTTTTTGGTATGGCCATCGCAGTCATTTGCCGGTTGTCACCGAAGAGCCGGCGTCGTCAGCAGCTATGAAGATCGACTCAGCGCCCGTGTTTGAGTTGAATTTCAGTCGCTGCTTTAACTCTTAGGAGGAAGATAAATGAAAGTCAAAAGGAGAGTATTGAAGGAGGCACTCGCAAGCCTTCTTACAGCTTTTCTACTCTTGTCTCTAGGCTCGGCCTCAGTGTTCGCACAGACTGAGACCGGCCAGATCATTGTGAAAGCAACCGATCCAACCGGCGCGGTCGTTCCCGGCGCTACTGTCAACGTCACCCAGGTTAATACCGGACGAAAGCTCCCGCAGACCACAACAAGTGAGGAGGGCTCCGCAACGTTCACCAACCTTCAGCCCGGTCGGTATGAAGTTACAGTATCGGGAGCCGGGTTCGCGGCCTATACGCAGCAGGTAGAGGTGACGGTCGGCGCGAAGATAAGCATCGAGGCCACTCTCTCGGCGACGGCCAGGGGAGAAACAGTTACGGTAGTAGCGGGTGAGGGAGGCGTCGAGGTCAACACTCAAAATCAGGAGTTGTCCAACGTCGTCTCGGCAAAACAGATCACAGAGATGCCCACGCTCACCAGAAACATCTATGACCTGGTAGGGCTGTCGGGCAACGTGGCCCAAGATCCGCAGGGATCAAGCGTGCGCGGGGTTGGCTTTAGCATCAACGGCCAGCGCTCCTCGAGCACGGCGATTCTGCTTGACGGCGGTGACAACACCGACACATTCACGGCAACCGCAGGCCAAAGTGTACCGCTCGATTCCGTGCAAGAGTTCCGCGTCATCACGAGCAACTTCTCTGCCGAGTACGGGCGCGCCAGCGGCGGCGTCGTTAACGTCGCCACCAAAGGCGGATCTAACACTTTCCATGGCTCGCTCTACGAGTTCAACCGCATTTCGGCACTGGCGTCCAACAGCTTCAACAACAACGCCAACAGCGTTCCGAAGGGCGTGTTCACACGAAACCAGTTCGGCTATTCCATCGGCGGGCGCATCATTAAGGACAAACTCTTCTTCTTCAGCAGCACCGAATGGACGCGCGTCCGGAGCGCGGAGGAAGCCATCAACCTCGTGCCGACGCCGCAACTGATCGCTGCTTCAAATGCCAACACGCAGGCGTTCTTCAGTGCGTTCGGTCAGCTTCCGACACCGATCAACGGCACGATCCTCACTGTCCACGATGTCACGGTAGCGCGCGGTCTGGCTGCGGGCAGCGCCTTCACGAATCTGCCAGCGAATCTCCCGGCCTTCGGTCAGGTGCGCTACTCGATTCCGAGCGACGTGGGCGCAGGATTTCCAACTGATACCTATCAAACGGTAAATCGCGTTGACTGGAACTGGAGCGACAAGACGCAGATCTATGGCCGCTATGCCTTGGAGAGCATTATCAATCCTCCAGGGGCGGTCAGCGTCAGCCCGTATCAGGGCTACAGCACCATCAACACCAATTTCAACAACAACTTCCTGCTGTCGGTAACGCACAGCTTTTCGTCCAACCTGGTTTCGCAGACCAAAGGTGTCTACAACCGGTTAAACAACGCGCAGCCGCTTTCCAGTCGCGGTGATGTGCCGACGCTGTATTTCTTCTCGAGCGGCGCCGGGAGCATCGAAGGCTTTCCCGTGGCTCTGCCCGGCTTCCTGCCCTTCGCACCCGGGAGCGGCGTGCCGTTCGGCGGCCCGCAGAACCTGCTCCAGTTCTTTGAAGACCTAAACTGGACGAAGGGCAAACATCAGTTCCGGTTTGGCGGCCAGTACGTCTATATCGCCGACAATCGACTCTTCGGTGCTTACGAGACGGCGAGCGAAGCGCTAGGCAGTAACTACAACACTGCGCTTTCAAACTTTGTCTCCGGTCAGCTTACGCAGTTCCAGGCCGCAGTTGATCCGCAAGGCAAGTTCCCGGGCCAGTCCGTGACGCTGCCGGTCAGTCCGCCGCAGTTTACCCGCAACAATCGTTACAGCGACTGGGCGGTTTATGCTAATGACGCATGGCGGGTCAAGCCGCGCGTGACGCTCAACCTCGGCGTGCGTTATGAGTATTACGGCACTCAGCACAACACTGACCCGAAGCTGGACTCGAACTTCTACTTCGGCCAGGGCACGACGCTCTTTGATCGCATCCGCAACGGCAGCGCGCTGGTTGCGCCCAACAGCCCGATTGGCAAACTCTGGGCTTCTGATCCGAACAACCTCGCGCCGCGTTTGGGCCTCGCTTGGGACGTGTTTGGCGACGGCAAGATGAGCGTTCGCGGCGGCTACGGCATGGCTTACGAGCGTAACTTCGGCAACGTGACGTTCAACGTCATTCAAAACCCACCCGGCTACGCGGTGGTTTCGCTGGTCGCACCAACGGACGTCGCTTCGATCCCGATCACCACCAATAACGCCGGCCCGCTGGCCGGCTCCAGCGGCACGAAAATTTTGCCTGCAACCAGCTTGCGCGCCGTTGACCCGAACATCAAGACCGCTTACGCCCACTTCTGGAGCGCGGCGATCGAGCGCCAACTCGGCAGCACGGTCTTGTCGGTTGAATACTCCGGCTCGGCTGGCCGCAACCTGTACTCGATTGCCAACATCAACCGCAGCGGCACGGGCCTCCAGTATCTGGGCAGCTCGTCACACAACCCGTTCACCAACGCAGCATCAAGCCGTTTGAACGGCCAGTACAGCAATATCAACTTCCGAGGCAGCGATGGCCGCTCCAACTACGACGCGATGATCGTCTCGGTTGAGAGCAACGCTTTCCGTAAGGTGGGCCTGCACTTTACGGGCCGTTACACCTATTCCCAGGCGAGAGACAATCTCAGCTCAACGTTCAGCGAAGGTCAGATCGGTGGCTTCGGACTCGGGTACGTCGATCCGTTCAACCCCGGTTTGGATTACGGGCGTGCGGACATTGACATCCGCCATCGTATGACCGCGAGTTGGAACTGGGAGATCCCGGCTCCGAAGGGTGGTAATGAGTTCGCTAAGAGACTGATCGGCGGTTGGGAGTTGACGGGCATCTTCACGGCTCGCAGCGGCGCGCCGTTCAGCGTCTATGATTGCTCGTTCGCGATCACGGCGTGCGCGCGCCTGGTTAACGGCCCGGACGGTTCGGTGGCAACGACCGGGACGAGCCACCCGGCGGAGGATCCGACGGGAGTGCCGAATCACCTGGTCTACATTGACCTGAGCAGAACGAATGCCATCGCCTTCTTTAACCCGATTGCGGGAAATGGAGAGGTGGGACCGTTCCCGGCCGACATGACCAAGCGCAACATATTCAATGGGCCGGGCGCGTGGAATCTCGATTCGGGCCTCTACAAGCGCATTAGCTTTAACGAGCGTTTTAGCTTGCAACTGCGCCTTGAAGCCTACAACGTGTTCAACCACGCGAATATGTTTGTGAGCGGTGGCGAGGCCGACGTAAGTTCGCTCGACTTTGTCCCCGCATTCCGCAATGGCCGCCGAAACGTGCAGTTGGCCGCGAAGCTCCTATTCTAGGTTCTTCGCCCAGCGGCTTTTAGAAAAAGGGGGGGGTCTCGCGACTCCCCCCTTCTTTACGTGCTACGGGCCGCGCAGGTCTGGGATAATTGATTCCGTTAAGCGCGTATGATAGCCTGAGCTAACGTTAGCTACCTCGCTTGATTCGCGGAGGGTTCCCGTATGAGGACAATTCTTCGTAGCCTTTGTACAGTCACTATGATCACACTCTCTGTGTCCGCGGGCGCACAGGATAAGGAAAAACGGTTGGACGCGTCGGAAATCATCGCGAGCCATCTGGAGGCCTGCGGCGGCAGGGCGGCGCTCTCGAAATTCAAATCGCGCGTCGCTGTCGGAACAGTTCAAAAAGAAAGCGCGGCCGCTGTGCCGTTTGCGATTATGTCGGAGGCGCCTAACCGCGTGTCTGCCATATATCAGTTTCAGGATACTACCCCATGGCAACTCACCTACGACGCAGGCAAGACTGTTTTTCGTCCTCAGTTTCCCCGTGCCTACGCTCGTATTGAGGAAAAGTACCGCGAGATGCTCGGCACCGGCACGCTTTTCAATGGCATCTCGCTATACAATATCCTGCTTCAAGGCGAGGGTTCAGGTGTCAAGTTTGAGGGCAAGGGCACGAAGAAAGTTAAAGATCGGCTGGCTTACGTCGTAGAAGCGAAACTCGGTAAGAGCCTCAACGTCAGACTGTATTTCGACACGAAAACGTTCATGTGGGTCCGCACGGATTACGGGCGCACAACTGTTACGCACCCGATGAGCACGTTCACCAATGACGCCACCTCCAAAGACGAAGAGACGACCTATGATTTCTATGTCGAGACTTCGGATTTCAAACAGGTAGACGGCGTGAAACTGCCGTTCCGAGTCGAGATGGTGACGACTCGTCCCATACTGCGGGAGAAGGATTCGGGCATCGTTGTAGGGTTAATCAGTGAATATCACCACAACATTCCAATTGACCCCAAGATGTTTCATTAAGGATGAATCGCGCGCTGCGCGGCGCGCGTCAAAAAAGGGCCGCAATATTGCCACTTTTATGCGCTTTGCCACCCTGCGGAAAGGGGCTGCGTACTAGCGGTGGAGGAGTTCGGCAGTGCTAGAACTGAGGAGCTGCCTTGACTGACATTCTCGCGGCGTCCCCTCGTGGCGCGATACATTTCATATTTACACAGATCATGCGCAACGCTTTTTCTTTGATTGCGATCGTTGCTCTTTTCCCGGTGTCCTACGGGGCCCAGTCGCGCGCCGCACCAAAACCGCGGCCGGCTGTAGTGTATCTATCTTATGAAGACGCGCGTCCGGTCCTCGATTCGCTAAAGGAAGTCTTGCCGTCGGAATTGGGTGATGCGTCGCCGGAAAAATTACCACTTGTGTGGCGCGATTGGGTAGCACGGCGCGACCATGATATTCGTTCGCGTCTCAACAAGGGTGATGAAGACTCTCTTGTGAACTTCCTGCTTTTTGGGACGTCCTTCACGCTCCGCCCGCGGCTGACCCTCGCAGACATAGCGCGCGCAGGCCAGAAAGAGAACTCCGAAGAGGCGACCAAAGCCTTCGCATTGATTCAAGCGCGCGCGGAGGATCTGATCCAGGGTATTGTCGCGCCGAGAGACAATGAGCGATTGCTGTTTGCGCGGCGGCTGTATGAAGCGAAAGGCTACGATTTGAACAACCCAGCGGCGCTTCAGCAAGCGAAGATTGATTTGATCAAGAACCTGGCGCGGGTGCTAGAAGAGCAAGCGGGCTATGGGCGACTGCTCGATTCCGCGAGGCTGATGGGCGACACGTCACAGGAACTCGCCCTGCGGTCGAAGCTCTACAAAGACCGCGGTTTGAGTTCGGACACGTCGCTGAAGCCGAACTACGCGATCGAGCGCGCGCTTGCGTCAATTAAGGCCAACGCTTGGCTCGCGCGCGCAAGCGTGCGACGTGTAGCGATAGTCGGACCTGGCCTCGATTTCACCGACAAACAGGATGGCTTTGACTTCTATCCACAACAAACGATTCAACCATTCGCCATCGTCGATTCGCTGACGAGACTAGGTCTTGCGAAGCCGGACGACTTGCGCATTGTCACCTTCGATCTTAGTCCGCGTATCAACGATCACCTTGCGCAGGCGCGAGCACGCGCCGCGAAGGGTGCGTCCTATGTTGTGCAGGTGCCGCGCGATCTGGAATGGAACTCGGAGCTGGCGGCGTACTGGTCGCGGTTCGGCGATCGGATCGGGGTTCCGGTGATGCCCGTAACCGTTCCCGCCGCGCTCGGCATGTTGAAAGTCAGGGCCGTGAGTATTCGTCCGGCCGTTGTTTCCGGAATAGACTCGGAAGATGTGAACATAGTTTTGCAGCATCTGAACCTGGCGCCTCCCGAATCATTCGATCTCATCATCGCAACGAACATCCTTGTATACTACGACACCCTCGAGCAGAGCCTTGCGCTGGCGAACATCGAACGGATGCTTAGGCCGGGCGGCTTCCTGCTTTCTAACAACGCGCTGCTCGAGCTCCCCAGCTCTCGAATGCGCTCGGTGGGTTATGAGACTGTTGTCTACTCAGACAAGCCGAACGACGGTGATCACATTGTCTGGTATCAACGCTCCGCTGACAAATAAGCACTGGATAGAATCGCGGCGCGCGAGTCTTTTGGGCTGCCGGGCTTTGTGGTATCATCGCCGTGGTTTAATCTAGCCACTTCGCTCATTTCCGCTTTGCTCAGCCAACCAAGAAGGAGGTAGAAGATGTACACCTCGCTCGCATCACTTCAGCAACTCTTCTCCAGGTACTCTCTTCCTGTTGCCCTTCGCCTGGGGCTGCTGATTGCGATATGCTCTTCGACAGCTTTCGCCCAAATCGGAGGTATCGATTCTGATCCCGGCGAACCTGGAACTGGCGGTGTCAATACGATACAGGGAAACATCTTTGTGCCTGGCGGTCGCCGACTGGGTCTGCGGGCGCAGGTCAAGCTCCGCCCCGTAACCGGCGGCGCCGAACAGTATCAACTATCAGACGACAGCGGAGCGTTTTCATTCAGAAGACTGACCGGCGGTTCGTACACTCTGATCATAGATGCTGGAAAGGACTACGAGGTCACAGTCGAATCGGTGGACATAATCCAGCCGGCCCGGCGTCGAGGTGACCCCGGCATTGTTGTGCCGGTGAACATCGAATTGAGACTGAAGTCGAATGTGAGTCCAGGCAAAGTAGGGACGGTTGATGCGTCGGGAGGCGGAGCCCCCGAAGCCGCAGTTGACCTCTACAAGCAAGCCGTTGAGTCTTCAAAGGCCGGCGATAGGAAGAAAGCCATAGAACAGTTGAAGCAGGCCGTCACGATATACCCAAATTTCATGACCGCGCTGAACGAGCTGGGCGTTCAGTACATGGCTCTCCAGGAGTGGCGGAAGGCTGCCGAGGCTCTGCGTGCGGCGCTTAAGATCGGGCCCGAAGCTTTTCACCCGCGCCTCAACTACGGCATCGTGCTATTTCAGCTGAAGGATTATAAGGCGGCGGCCGCTGAGCTTCAGATTGCTGTTCAGAAGGATAGCTCGTCGGTGGTGGCTCATTTCCAATTTGGCCGCGCTCTGGTTAACGTCGGCAATTACGACGCCGCTGAGAAGGAATTGAAACAGTCAATCAGCATCGATGGCGGAGAATCCGCGGAAGCGCACCGATATCTGGGCGCGGTCTACATTGAAAAGCGCGACAGCGTGCGCGCCGCCGATGAGTTGGATGCGTACCTGAAGCTGGCGCCAAACGCGAAAGACGCGGATAGGATTCGAGCCATAATCAAGGATCTGCGTAGCCAGGCATCAGCGAAACATGGGTAGCACTGTTGTGTATTGGCGACTTACTCAGCCACACGCATCAACACGGTTCACATAACCGGCACGTTGGCCGGTAAGAAAAAGAACGCAATCGCGAAGATCAAGTAAACCGCCAGCAGCAGCACGCCCTCCATCCAGTTCGATTCTCCATCTGCCGCCACCAGGCTGACTATAGCCACGCCCAGCCCGACCGTTATCACCTCAAAAGTCGTGAACAGCAGATCCATCGGGCGTCCGAGCGCATAGCTCGCAAACACGAGCACCGGCGCGACCAACAGCGCGATCTGCATACTCGACCCCACCGCTATGTGATAAGCCAGGTCCATCTGATTCTTCATCGCCATCAGCACCGCAGTGCTGTGCTCGGCTGCGTTTCCGATGATCGCTACGGCTATTACTCCGACGAAGACCTCTGTAAGCCCGAGCGCTTTAGACGCCGGTTCAACAGCCCCGACCAACAACTCACTCATCCACGCTACCAGAGCCGTAGCGCCAAGCAACGTAGCGACGGCAGTTCTCGGACGCATCTTTGAAACATGCTCACGCGGCAGGCCCGGCCCAAGATAGAGCTCGCGGTGAGTCTTGAGAGAAAAGATCAGGCTTAGAATGTAGGTGACAAACAATACGATAGAAATCTCGAGACTCAGATTCCTTTCCGCGGTTCCCGAAGCCCCGTGGGTGACCCAGTGAAACAGCGCCGGCACCAGCAACGCAATCGCGCTCAACGCCATAAGCGTCGCGCTCATCGTCGCCGCAGCGCGGTTGAATTTCTGGCTTCGGTGCTTGAGTCCGCCGGCCAAAATGCTGGCGCCTAACACAAGCAGGATGTTCCCGAGGATCGATCCCGTGAGCGATGCCTTGACCACTTCGGTCAAACCCGCGCGCAGACCCTGGAAGGCTATGATCATCTCGGCTGCGTTGCCGAAGGTTGCGTTCAACAATCCGCCGATCCCTGCGCCCATTCTTTCTGCGAGACTCTCCGTAGCCTTGCCCATCCAACCGGCGAGCGGAACGATCGCAAGCCCTGACGCGACAAATGTCCAGAGTTCCGGCGCGTGCAAATAATGGAGAATCGCGGCGACTGGAATGAAGATCAGCAGCAAGTCGAGGGCGTGCGCGATCAGGTGTTTATTGTTGGCGGGTTTCTTCACGAAGTTTGCGATTCAGAATAGAACACAGATAACACTGATGCAATTGATCGACGCAAATCTGATCCGTGTTGATCAGTTCAGTCCGCATCATCCGCGGTCTATTTTCTGGCCTTTTCAATCGCCGCAGCCATCTGATCCATCATCTCGCGCTCGGTAAAAGCCATCCACCCGTGACCCTTCCCGGCGCCGTAGATGATCTTCCCCTCGTAAGGCGGATTGGCTTTCGAAAGAAACGCGTCGAGCAAATGAACAGCATTGTTCAGGAAGTAATCGTCCGCTTCGCCAACCCAAATCGTGAGCTTGCCCCGCAGCTTCGGACCAAGCGTCTTCCAATTCTGCTCGAGCACCATTCGAAGATCATACTTCTTCCAATGCTCAGCCAGTTCGTGGTTGATCTTTCCCGTCTTCGGATCCCAAAGAGGCGCAGGGCGTCCGTCCGCGCCCCGAGGTCCGTACGTCGCATTCCAGGCGCCCCATTGCTCGCCCGACATCGTGTAGATGTCACCCAGGCCCATGACGTTTTCCATCTGGCACTCGTGACGAATCGTGAAGCGCACGTCACCGTTCAAGTCTCGAGCGCTGGGCCGTTCAAATCCGTGCTTGTTCACATACGCGTTCCCGTCCTCGTAGATGTTGATCAGTTGAAACGCGCGGAAGTCGACGCCGTCGGGAAACCCTGACCACGTTCCGTTGAAGAAATCCGGATAGAAGATCTGAAGCGCAAGCGAAACCCATCCGCCTGTCGAACCGCCATCGAGCACGCGAGCCCACGGCTGGCCGACGCAGTGAAACTTTTGTTCGACGTAAGGAATCAGCTCTTGCGTGATCGCGTCGCCGTACGGTCCGTTGTTGTCTGAGTTCACCTGATAGCAATCGCCGTAAGGTCCATCACCATCAAGATACAGCAGGACCATTCGAGGTCTACCGTCCGCGAGCCAGGTAGTGCGGAAGCTCGAACCTTCTCTCATCATCTGCCGCACCCCGGTGAAACGATCGCCATAACCGCCGATATGAACGCGCAATGGATACTGCCTGTTTTGGTCGGCGGTGAAACCTGTAGGTAAGATCACGCCGGCTCGCAAGTACATTGGCCTCCCGTGAAACTTGCTTAGCAGAGCCGACTGAATCCTGACGTACTTGACGTACTCGGTGTCGGGAGGCAACTGCTCATCCGGGACCTTTTGTGTCAGCTCGATCTTCACCGCTGCCCCGCGAGCAGGATCGAGATGGACCCTTTGCGGTGGGCTGTACAGGTTGCCCGGCGCGTTCAACGATTTCAGATCAATGTTCGAATCGAACAAGGCTTGCACGTAGTAATCGCCGGCCGGAAGGTGTGCGAGGCTGTCGATTGGAAACGCAGCACACGTTTCATCGATTGTGCCCGTGACACCCTGGCCGAAGTTACGAATGTCACGAGCGAATACTGGCGAGGCGTCCAGACCGGTCTCGCCGATTGTGAGCCTCGGTTCCGGCTGGCTCTTCGGACTCATCACCACGAATAAGCGTCCGCTTTGCGGTGATGAAACCAGGGCCGGCGCGATTGTGACCTCAAATCTCAGTGACGAAGGCTGCGCACCGGGCGCCGCAGATGGGAGAAGCAGAATCAGACCGCCCACAAGAGCCGCTATCCTTTTCATCGATATGCTCCGCATTGTCAGATACGCGACCTGATCAGGCCTTTACTCTGCCTTGAGCCGGCGGGTCCAGCGTTGCGTACTATTGCTTCGTTGGCGCCGCGCTCCCTTCGTCCGCTCGTCGAGGGTTTGGATCCGTTTGGTCAGACTATTTTTATCACAGAACCGCTGTGACGATGAAGTGATGCCCACCCCCGACGAAGCGCGTTCGAGGACCCTTCAAGTTGAACGCTTCGAGACTTCAGCCGTTAGAGTCCTGGTCCTCGATCCAACATCGGCAGAGGCAAGACGAACAATCACGCCCGCCGCAGAGCTTTCTTAGTTGGAACTCATCCTTTAATCTAATCATCTTTGATATGAACAAGCGTTTCGTTTGCATCCACGGCCACTTTTATCAGCCTCCGCGCGAGAATCCCTGGCTCGAAGACGTCGAGGTCGAGGACTCGGCCGCGCCCTATCACGACTGGAACGAGCGAATCACCACCGAGTGCTACGCCCCGAATGCTGTCTCCCGTATCCTCGACGGCAGCGGGAAGATTATCGAACTGGTCAATAACTACGAGAAGATGAGCTTTAACTTCGGGCCGACGCTCTTGTCGTGGCTCGAGAGACATCGCGGCGAGGTCTACAACGAAGTCATCGAAGCGGATCGCATCAGTCTTAGTGCCCACGCCGGACACGGCAATGCAATCGCTCAATGCTACAACCACGCGATCATGCCGCTGGCGTCGGAGCGCGACAAGCTGACGCAGGTTCGATGGGGAATTGCCGATTTCCAGTTCAGATTCGGCCGCAAGCCCGAAGGTATGTGGCTTCCCGAAACCGCAGTCGACCTCGCGACGCTACAGGTTCTCGCCGAACACGACATCAGGTTCACCATCCTTTCTCCTCATCAAGCCGAAGCCGTTCGCGCACCGGGCGAGGACTGGCAAGACGTGTCGCACCGCCGCATCGATCCTACTCGGGCTTATCGCTGCCCGCTCGAGAACGGAAAGCATATCGATCTGTTCTTCTACAATGCCCACGTGTCACACGACATCTCTTTCGAGAGCTTGCTCAGAAGCGGTGACAGATTCGCTGAGCGATTGGCCTCCAGCTTTGATGATCGTCGCGACCATGCTCAATTGGTGAACGTGGCGACGGACGGCGAAACCTTTGGCCATCATTCCAAGTTTGGCGAGATGGCCCTGGCTTACGCGATCGGCAAGATCGAGCGTGAAGGGATCGCGCGAATAATGAACTACGGCGAGTATCTCGCGCTGCACCCGCCAACGCACGAAGTAAAGATAAGCGAGAACACTTCGTGGAGCTGCGGGCACGGCGTCGAACGCTGGCGAAGTGACTGCGGCTGCAATAGCGGCAACACGCATTGCCATCAGCGCTGGAGAGGACCGTTGCGGCAGGCGCTGGATTGGCTTCGAGCAAAGCTCGACATAGTCTTCGAACACGAGGGTTCGGTCTTCTTGAAAGACGTGTGGATGGCACTCGATGACTACATCTTTCTTATGCTTGACCGCTCGGCTCAAGCTCGCGAAGCGTTTCTGGATATGCACGCTCGGCGTCAATTGTCGGAAGTCGACAGGGTCAATGTCTGGCGCTTGCTTGAAATGCAACGGCACGCTGCGTTGATGTATACAAGCTGCGGCTGGTTCTTCGATGACATATCCAACATCGAAACCGTTAAGAACATCGAGTACGCGGCGAGGGCGATTCAGCTTGCGCGTGAGGCATCGGGCACCGATCTGGAGCCACAATTCATCGCGAATCTCGAGAAGGTGCCCGGCAGCAAGCCTCAGCTTTCCGATGGCGCGAAGGTCTATGACCAACTGGTGAAGCCTTCAATTACCAACCTCAAGAAGGGCCTGGCGCACTACGGAATCAGCTCGCTGGTGGAAGAGTACGCGCCCGAGCAACGAATCTTCTCATTCGAATTTGATCGTCAGGACTACCGTCGCGAGAAAACCCTTGGGCGAACGCTCGCGATGGGAGCTGTCAACGTGCGTTCTGAGATAGCCCGAGAACAGTTTGAAGGGATGTTCGTTGTGCTGCACCTGGGCGGCTACGATTTTCACTGCGCGGTCCGCGAGCGCTTGTCTGCTGATGAGTATGAAAAGCTAATAGAAACGTTATTTCGCAGCTTCAACGAAGACTCAACTCGAAACCTGTTACGCGCGATCGATGCCGGCGTCGACGGCGACAGTTTCGCGCTCAAAGATCTGTTCGACGATGAGCGCAGAAAGATCGGCCGGCTGCTTTTGGGAGACGCATTGGAGCGATCCCGCGATCACTACCGGCGCATCTACGAAGAGAGCCGCGATGTGATGAGGCTGCTTGCGAGCATGAAGATTCCGGTGCCCGATAGTTTGAAAAAGCCGGCAGAGTACGTGCTGAGTCAGAGGCTCGATCAGGCATGCTCGGAGCTGAAGAGTGAAGCACGCTCAGAGGCGCAACTCAGCGAGGCGGCGGCTTCCATCTTGCGGGAAGCTGAATCGCTCGGCTGCGAGGTTGACCTCTCAGGCTTGAAAGGCGCGCTCGAAGAGTTTGTGCATTCCAGCCTCGTCGCGTATCGCGCGCATCGCGATGAAGCAAAAGCCGAATCGGCGATTCATTTCCTGCGACTCGCCGAGCAATTGGGTGTCAGTCTCGATTTGTGGCGATCGCAGAATCTGTTTTGGGCGCTCCTAGATGAGTCTGACGAGGAGATTGTAACCGCCACAGCATTAATTGTTGAGTTGCGCGACAGACTCAGTTTCAGTGAGCGAACGGCTCGCACAAGGCTTCTCGGTATTTAGGGTTAAGCGCAATCTAAGCGCATGCTCATGATGGCTGCTCACTGTACGTGCCGTAGTCGACGGTTAGTTCTTCGCCCGGCTCGATATCTCTCAACGCGAAGAACTCATAGTCCTCGTTTCAACGCACGTTGGGCTTCTGTGAACCGTTAGGCTCGTTTAGATACCAAGAGATTCTCAAGCGGTTAAAATTCTTAGGGCAGCCAAAGCGCGTTTCGCCTTCCCCATCTGTATCTACTTCGACTGGCACGCCGCTCTTCTTTACGCAGCAAACCATCTGTCATAGAATCTCGACAGCGATGTGAGAACGTGCTGCGTGAACGAATTAACTTAACAGAGAAAAGGACGAGACATGAGCCACGCTAACCAAGCGTTGACAGACGCGATCGCGGCCGCTGAGCGCCTGCCATTGAAACTACAACGTCATCTGGCGGAACAACTGCTGGCAAAGACTGCTCGGAAGCACACAACCGTCACGGTGCGCCTTCAGCGCCTTCCTCACGAACAGCAAACCCGTCTTGCTGAACTCATGGACAAGTGCAACGAGGGTAAGGTTAGTCTATCAGAGCAAGCGGAACTCACTAGAATTGGTTCAGAAGTGGATGAGCTGATGTTGGCTAACTCTGTAGCGTTAGCCCGCGCCCTCCGACCAGAGCTCTTCGACGCGAAGGGGAGAACTGTTACGAGTCGTATTCGACAAGCGGCTGGGCAGCAGTCGTCCAAAGTTGGACATACCAACCGGGAGAAGACGCACAGGTGACTTCGAGCGTCACTCCCGCTTTGGCCACCCAGGTAAGAGCACGCGCGGTCGGGCGCTGTGAGTACTGTCACGCTCCGCAAATCCTCATCGGACAAGCATTCCATATTGATCACATAGTGCCGAGATCGGTTGGTGGACAAACGGCAAGCGCGAATCTCTGTCTGGCTTGCTCGCACTGCAACATAGCCAAGGGCAATCAAACGCATGCGAGAGATTCTCGCACAGGCAGAGTCGTGTCACTGTTCAATCCACGCGCAGAGTTTTTGGGAAACGCACTTTCGCTGGAGTTCAGACTGGACAAGACTGATTGGTCGGAATGCTGTAGGACGAGCCACGGTGGCGGCTTTGAATATGAACGCATCCATTCTCAAGCGTGCCAGACCCTACTGGCGCGTTGTGGGTTTCATTCCCTAGCAGATTTCTCCTCTTGTTCCTGGCGCTGAGGTTTTAGCACAACCACTGCAAGCGGAGGCAACGTCAGCTCAAGAAGGCACGGCCAGCCGGCCCATTCCTCAGCTCTTGCCGTCACGCCGCCTTGATTTCCCATGTTGCTTCCCCCGTACGATGACGAATCGCTGTTCAGCACCTCTTTGTAGAACACTTCTTCAGGCACTCCCAAGCGATACCCCGATCGCGGCACCGGCGTGAAGTTCAAAGCAAAGATCAAGTAATCGTCTTCGTTCTTCGCTTTGCGCATGAACGCGATCGTGCTGCCCTCGGCGTCGTGAAAGTCGAGCCATTGAAAACCCGCCGAGTCGAAATCAACTTCATAGAGCGAAGGCTCGCTCGAGTAAAGACGATTCAGGTCCTTCACATACTCTTGGATCTGGCGGTGCGAGTCGTAATCAAGCAGATGCCAGTCGAGACTGCGCTGATGATTCCACTCGATCCACTGGCCGAACTCGCCGCCCATAAACAAAAGCTTCTTGCCGGGATGCCCGTACATGTAGCCATACAGCGCGCGCAGGTTTGCGAATTTCTGCCAAACGTCGCCAGGCATCTTGTCTAACAGCGAGCGCTTGCCATGAACAACCTCATCGTGAGAAAGCGGCAGCACGAAGTTCTCGCTAAACGCATACATCAAGCTGAAAGTCAGCTTGCCCTGATGATACTTTCGATAGAGCGGATCGGTAGCGAAGTACTTGAGCGTGTCGTTCATCCAGCCCATGTTCCATTTGAAATCAAACCCGAGACCTCCGTCATGAGTCGGCCGCGAAACCAGAGGCCAGGCCGTCGACTCTTCCGCGAACGTGATCGCGCCCGGATGCTGCTCGTGAACCAACTCGTTGAACTTCTTGACGAAGTTGACCGCTTCGAGGTTCTCGCGTCCGCCGTAAATATTCGGCAGCCAGCGGCCCTCCTTGCGCGAGTAATCGAGATACAGCATCGATGCAACAGCATCAACTCTCAGCCCGTCGATGTGATACTTCTCAAGCCAGAAGAGCGCGTTGCCGAGCAGATAATTTCTAACTTCGTTGCGTTCGTAGTTGAAGATCAGCGTGCCCCAATCCTGATGCTCGCCTTTGCGAGGGTCTGCGTATTCGTACAAATGAGTTCCGTCGAAGTAGGCCAGTCCGTGCCCGTCTTTTGGGAAATGAGCCGGCACCCAATCGAGGATTACGCCTACGCCATTGCGGT
>JADGNW010000298.1 GCA_017883315.1 Blastocatellia bacterium
AGCTTTGTTATTTCTTCAGTGAGCGCGGGCGATGTGAGCGGCCCGGTCGCGATTACAACAGGCCCGTCGGGCGGCAGAGTTTGCACTTCTTCACGCGATACTTCGATGTTCGGATGCGAAGCGATCCGGGACGTGACCTCTTCAGCAAAACGCTCGCGATCGACCGCCAACGCCGATCCCGCAGGCACTGCTGTTTGGTGCGCGACGTTTATGAGCAACGATCCGCCGCGGCGTAATTCCTCCTTTAGAAGATAAGGCGCAGTACCCGGCTCATCGGTCTTCAGAGAATTCGAGCAAACGATCTCGGCGAGGTGCGCGGATTGATGCGCGGGAGTCGGGCGCGCAGGTCGCATCTCGAACAAATGCACTTTGACGCCGCGTTCAGCGGCTTGCCAGGCGGCTTCAGAGCCGGCCAGCCCTCCGCCGATTATTGTGACGCACGGCTCGTTTGTCATAAGGATAATGCGAGCGCACTAGCTGCTGGATTCATTTCGATTCTAGCATTCGCGCGGAGTCGCGCGCGAGCGCCGCCATACGAAGGGCGGCCTTGCAGTCACAGGCAGGCGCGTAAGTGAGCTTCGACTCGAAGGCATGATTAAACCCAACAACTTTTTTGCCGCTGGACGTGGTGCGAATAGAAAAAAGAAAGCAGGGTGATTTCGCTCACCCTGCTTTTCAGTTCACCCGCGTTGTTCAAGCCTCGCTACGTGCCGGTCGCTTTCTTTTTACCCGCCCCTTTACCAGCTAGGATCACCTCGCGTCCTGCGAGGTAAAGCAAAATCATCAACACCACGAACGGAATCAACGACAACAGATCGGCGTTGGGCCCGTTGAAAAATGGGTTGTGAAGGCCCGCCCACTTTTCGATCTTGCCGTTGAACTCTCCAAAACTTGGCACGCCGGCGATGAACGCCACGACTATGCCCGCAAGCGCTCCGCCGGCGATATAGCCGGAAGCCATTAACACGCCGGGGCTCTTGTCTCCTTCGGCGACGAGTTGTTCCTCGGTGAGGTTCTCATGCTTGAACTTCTTTGCGATGTATTTATCGACCAGCCACCGAATCATCCCCCCGATGAAGATCGGACTGGAAGAGGAGAGCGGAAGATAAACGCCGACTGCGAATGCGAGCGAAGGAATGCCGGACATCTCGAGGACGATGGCGATCATTACGCCAAGCATCACAAGTCCCCAGGGCAACTTGTGGTTCAAGATTCCCTTGATGATGTAAGACATCAGAACAGCCTTCGGCGCGTCAAACTTGGTCACCGTCGTTCCGTCGGGTCTGATCTTGTGAGTGCCGTTGATACCCGGATCGGCGAGATAGATAGCTGCACCCTGCTCGTTGACCAGGTACTTACCCGGAGGGCCTCCGGCGTCGTCGATCTTGTGCCACGTGCGATAAGTGGTTCCATCTGTCTCGGCTTGCTTTCCCTCGATCTTCTCGGCGGGACCCAGCTGCGAGGTGTCGGCAGCCAAACCATCAGGGAAGTTGTGCTGCACTTTGTAGACGGCCTTGCCGGATTGATCGACCAGATACTCGCCCGGATCGATCGCCGAGACCGCCGTCGCGCCGGCTTCGTTCTTCAATAGTCGATAGTCGCCGGGGATTATCGGCTTTGCTTCGCCCGAGTAGGCTGGGAGTGACAAAGCCACGCCATCGTCGACCGCAACCGGCGTCTCTATTGCCTCGAAGCTGGTGTTCGGAAAATAGATCGTGGAGGAGTTGTTGAGCTTCAGCAGAATGGGCCCGAGCACAAGAGCCGAGGCCAGGGCTCCGATCAGAATCGCGGTTTGCTGGTGCTTCGGAGTTGAGCCGACCAGGAAGCCTGTCTTCAAATCCTGGGAAGTCGTTCCTCCATTCGAAGCGGCAATGCAAACGATGCCGCCGATGGAGAGCGCAGTTACGTAATAGGTCGGGCCTGTCCAGCCAACTATCAAAAAGATCAAACAGGTTAATAGCAATGTCGCGACCGTCATCCCCGAGATCGGATTGGACGACGAACCTATTTCTCCCGTGAGGCGGGATGAAACCGTCACGAACAAAAACCCAAACGCGACGATCAATATTGCGCCAAGGATGTTCCACTGCAGATTCAGTTGCGGGAAGATCATAATCATCGCCAGCAGCGCGAAGATGCCGCCGACAACGAACTTCATCGAAAGGTCCTGGTCGGTGCGCGGCGCTCGTGCCGCCGCCTCGCGGCCGCCTCGAAAATCGCTGATCCCACCTTTGAGTCCGTGCCAGATCGTCGGCAGCGAACGAAACAGGCTTATGATTCCGCCTGCCGCGACTGCGCCGGCGCCAATGTAAAGCACATAAGCGCTTCGAATCTGACTTGGGCTCATTTCGCTGATCGGTATGGTTCCGGGCGCGAGAACGGTGGTCGATCCCTCACCAAAGAACTTGATTGCCGGTATCAGGACGAGATACGCGAGCACGCCGCCGCCGCACATTATCGACGCGATGCGCGGCCCGATGATGTAGCCGACTCCCAACAACGCAGGAGAAATCTCCGCGGCGATCGACCCTCCCTTGAATGGCGCGGCGAATATCTTTTCGGGAGTGTCCTTCCAAGCTTTGAATGCTCCCATCGCCGTCTGGTATAGGACGCCCAGCCCCAGGCCCGTGAAGATTGGCAGGGCGCGTACCTCCGCTACGACCCCGTCCTTGGCGGAATGCGAAGCTGCCTCGCGCGATTCGTCGGACGCGCCCGCTTTTAACACCTCCGCGCACGCAGTTCCCTCCGGGTATTTAAGATAGCCGTGCTGCGCAACTATGAGCGCCCTGCGCAGCGGGATCATCATCAGTATCCCGAGCAGCCCGCCGAGGATCGCAACAAGCATCACCCGGGTGATCTCGAGATCGAATCCAAGGATCATGATTGCGGGCATCGTCACTCCGACGCCAAACGCGATTGACTCCCCGGCTGATCCCGCCGTTTGAACAATGTTGTTCTCCAATATCGTCGCGTTTCTAAGACCGACTTTCGAGAATAGCCGAAACAGTGTGATCGAAATGACAGCGACCGGAATCGAAGCGCTGACGGTCAAGCCGACTTTGAGAACCAGGTAGAGCGAGGAGGCGCCGAATACCATTCCGAGGATGGTGCCGACGATGAGCGGCAAGATGGTAAGCTCGCGCAACTGCACGTCGGCAGGTATATAAGGCCGGAACACGGCGAGAAAAGGATTGTCGGGTTTTGATGTGACGTCACTCACAGCAGTCCCGTTGAGCGTTTCACTCGACATCAGAAGTGACCTCCGAGAAATTTGTCGTAACGGCGAACTGCGCGTTCGGCCGCGTCCTTCGAGTTCGATGCTGCTGGGATCGATTGCGGTTCATTGTGGACGTGAGGCGGAATGAATGTCAATTGGAAAAAGGGAAGACTGCGCGGTCTGGAAACAACAAGCCCCGACGCGGCGACTCGATTGTGTCGGCGCCCTGCGTCGGGGCTTTCGGTGGTCTGTTGGGATTGGCCCAGGGCCTACCCGCAAACTGAGAAGAGCGTGCTGTTCCTGCTGTCAGCAACGCATCGGCGGAGTGATCTCGACGCCGGGTGTCAGCCGTTCGTAGCGGCTGGCCACGCTCAGGCCTCAGCCACCTCACCAAGTTTAGATCTTATCATTGCTATGGATCACCTCCTTTCTGGTGTTAGCTCGCATAGTAAGCACAAGCCCTTTTCGAGTCAAGAAAAAAATGAAGCAGAAGCACAACTAATAGCGATCCGTATCGTGGCACACGCCAATATGTTGCGCGGCAGTCCGAGTATCGAGCGTTCAGAGTACCGACTTTAGTCGGCGGTACCCATG
>JADGNW010000299.1 GCA_017883315.1 Blastocatellia bacterium
AACCAGGACTATCCGCGAATGCTGACCTCGTGGCGACAACGCGAACGCCGCGATGGCGTCAAGCTTCGCACTATTTCGTTTCCTGTTCCGCCGCCGTCGGTCGATGATCTTGTAGACCGCTTCGAGCGCGCGATCACTCCCCGCACAAAGGTCATTCTCGTATGCCACATCACTAACCTGACCGGACAGATTTTTCCAATCAAGCGAATCTGCCAGATGGCCCGCCAGCGCGGCATCGAAGTGATCGTCGACGGCGCGCACGCTTTCGCGCACTTCCCGTTCAAGCACTCGGATCTTGATTGCGACTACTACGGCACGAGCTTGCACAAGTGGCTGCTTGCGCCGCACGGCACCGGTTTTCTATACGTCCGACGGTCGAAAATAGGGAAGCTATGGCCGTTGATGGCTGCCGATAAGAAGCAGGACGAAGACATTCGCAAGTTCGAAGAGATCGGCACGCACCCGGCCGCCAATCACAATGCGATCTCGGAAGCGCTCACGTTTCAGGAAGGCATCGGCATGGAGCGAAAGGCCGCGCGGCTTCGCTTTCTCAAAGACCGCTGGGCCCGGCGTCTCGAAGCGATCAACGGCGTTCGCATTCTCACTCCTTACGATCCGCAGCAGTCGTGCGGCCTGGCCAACTTCAACGTCGAGGGAGTCGATCCTGTGAAACTCGGCGCGCATCTGTGGGAGCATTATCGAATCATCGTCACGCCGATCGTTCACGACGAGTTCAAAGGTATCAGAGTCACGCCGAATGTTTACACGACGCTGTCGGACATCGACACGTTTTGCGAAGCTGTGGAGAAGGCCGTTCGATCGGGACTGGCGGCGTGAGAAGGCAGTGGTTCACAACAAGCGTTCAGAGCAGGCGTTTAGAGTACCGACTTTAGTCGGGCAGTGCCTTGTGATCACAACGTCTTGGTTCTGTTCGGCACTTCCCGACTAAAGTCGGTACTCTAAACGCCTGCTCTGAACGACTGCTCCTCGAATCTATGCTCACTCCCGCAGAAGCAAGAGTTGTTTCTCGAGTCGACGAACTCGCTGACGAGATGATCGAGTGGCTTCGTGACCTCGTCCGCATTCCAACCATTAACCCGCCCGGCGAAAACTACAAAGACTGCGCGCAGTTCATCGGGGACAAGCTCAAAGAATTCGGCTACGACGTGAGCTTCATCGAAGCGACCGGGCGGCCCGAGTGCTCGCCCGAACATCCGCGCGTCAACGTAATCGGTCATCTCAACGGCGCGCGTATTCGTCCAGCGCTTCACTTCAACGGCCACATCGATGTAGTGCCACCCGGCGCGGGATGGACGCTTGATCCGTTCGCGGCTGAGTTTCGCGATGGACGAATTTACGGACGCGGCGTGACCGATCAGAAAGCCGGGATCGCGGCTTCGTTGTTTGCAGTCGAAGCAATCCGTCGCGCGGGTGTTCGTCTGGCAGGTTCAGTCGAGCAGAGCGCTACGGTCGATGAAGAGAGCGGCGGGTTGGCGGGCGTAGCTTATCTCGCCGAGCACGGCTACGTCAGACCGGACCTGGTCGATTACGTGATCATCACGGAGCCGCTCGATTACGACCGAATCTGTTTAGGTCATCGCGGCGTGTATTGGTTTGAAGTTCTGATGCACGGGCGAATCGCGCACGGCAGCATGCCTTTTCTCGGAGTGAGCGCGATCGATCGAATGGCACGTCTGATCGAAACCGTCGAACGGACGCTGAAACCCAGACTCGCCGAGCGTCGCACTCGCATGCCAGTCGAGCCTGAAGCCGCGCGCTCCGCTACGATCAATATCAATTCGATTTTCGGCGGACAAGATCCCGACTTGCCGCAAACGCCTTGCGTAGCTGATTTATGCCGCGCCGTTTTCGACAGACGATTCCTGCTAGAAGAGAAGCTCGAAGACGTGCGCGACGAATTCGCAGAGTTGGTCGATCAATTGAAGGTAGATGATGCCGAGCTTCAATACGAGCTGAAGGATTTGCTGATCGTTCATCCAACGATGACCGCCCCCGACTCGATACTGGTGAGGACGATGCGCGGTGTTGTCGGCGAAACGATAGGCCGCGAGCCGCCGCTGATCGCGAGTCCGGGCACTTACGATCAAAAGCACTTCGCTCGGATTGCAGGGATCGAACAGTGCATCGCGTACGGGCCGGGGATCTTGAAGATGGCGCATCAGCCTGATGAGTATTGTGAGATCGAACACTTGACGGCGGCTTGCAAGGCTATGGCTGTTGGAGCTATGCGGCTGTTGGGCGTGAACGAACACATGGAATAAATATTCTTCATTACCAGCCAAGGAGGAGAGATTTATGAAACTGAGGACACCGCTACTAATATCTTTGCTTCTGATTTGCTCGAGCAACACGCTGTCTCATGCTCAAGCTGTACGCGCGCCGCTCGGGTCTCCCGAAGCAGTCATCCGGGATTTCTACAAATGGTATATGCACTGTTTGAATCAGAACACTGATCCTCTAGAAAAACAGCGAGCGACTCTGAGGAAGTATGTGACTGGAAGATTGCTTCAAGAAATAGACAAGGTAAAGAATGGGCCGGACGGACTCGACGCCGATCCCTTTCTTGACGCGCAGGACTGGGACAACGATTGGGAGAAAAACATCGCTGTTTCAAGTGTGGTAAGCAGCAAGACGATCGCAACAGCACAGGTTACGCTTAGTGGCAAAGTCATGGCGAGCCGCAAATTGAAAGTCACGCTCAAACAAGAACGAGGCGCGTGGAAGATTGATAAAGTCGAGGGCCTGGACAACTGAATCCAGTTCAGCTTGGATCGCAGTTTGTGGGAGGGCGACTGGAAGACCCGGAAAAGAATCAGAGAGAAAAGAAGAGGCGATGAGAAAACGATGCAGCGGCAAATGTCCGGGTACACCTGAACCCGGCGCCACGACTCAAACATTTGAACGGCATGGGTCGCCCGTCAAAGTGACCATCCATCGCATTCCGGCAGCCGTTTGCCCGTTGTGTCATGAGGCCTACGTGAGCCGGGAAACAGGCCGGCAGATAGACGTCCTGCTTGAACCCTTCCACGGCAAGCATGGGCACATCCCGGCTTTGCCGGCAGCCGAAGTGACAATTGATTTCGCGGAAGCAACAGCGGCATCGCAAGCCGCCTGAGTCAATCTCAGCCAGTCGAATCAA